>JAKMGP010000220.1 GCA_022424905.1 Akkermansiaceae bacterium
GGCCATTGGCTCTCATATCATCCACTAAAAACACCATGATGTTTGGCTGATTTTTTGACTGTAAAGCATTGAAACCCAGTAAGAGGAAGAGCATTAGAAAAATAGTCATGTCCGGGATATTTTAAAGAAATCCTGACTCTCGTTGTGTCTCACCAATTCTCAGTCACTAAACTAGGTTTAACAGCGGTGAAGAAATTAAAGACTAACTAACGGCTTCTTTTCTCTCGGTTTTAGATGGCACTATGACCACTTTCATTCCTGCGGATTGGGCTGCGCGTACGCCTGCCTCACTATCCTCAAAAACAACGCAAGCTCCTGGATTAACTTTAAGACGCCGGGCGGCTTCGAGATAAATATCTGGTGATGGTTTTCCATTTTTGACCTCATCGGAGCCTAGAACAACGTCAAACCATGAAAGCATGTTTACGCTCTCCAAAGAGGATTTTACCATTTTACTCGTCCCCGCACTTGCCACCGCCATTGGGATTCTTCCGCGATATCTTTCCGCGTAATTTGCAACCTCAGGGATGGCCTTAAAAGATTTTACCTTCCCTTCTAAGATGTCGTGTTGTCGTTCACAAACTTTTCGAGCATCCATGCTCAATCCATTTTCAAGGTTTAATAAGTTAACGATATCAGCAGCTGGTTTGCCTCCCAGTTCAGAATAACGCTCTTTCGTGAAGAGGCCTATTCCACCTTCTTCCTCTAAAGCCTGCCCCATGGCTTCGTAATGGGCTTCCATCGAATCGATCAAGGTCCCATCTAAATCAAAGATAAGCCCCTCAAAGCCCTCTGGAGGATATGCGATCACCCGTTGAGTCATGGTTATTTTATAAAGAGCTCCGAATAAGTTGCAACCGCATCTAATCAGCTTTGATACCTTGTAGTTATCAAAAATTAGATTGTTGGTTCAATTTCTACAAAGAATGGCTCAAATCCTCAAGTTAGCGGCCTTGAGGATTAAGGATCGATTTAATTGAATTGTCGGTGCTGAAAATGCTATTTCGACTCCCCGAGCATTTGAAACACCAAACCAAGAGAACACATGAAAAGACCAACAACATACGCTTTCCTAGCCGCATCTTTGCTCGGTAGCAGTCAAGGAGCTATCTTAACATTCAATGACGATTTTTCAGGCCCTCTCGACGAGGCATGGCGCCAGCAATCGTTTGAAGGGGGGCACCTTGGAATAAGCGATGGAAAGTATGGTCTAACAGCCAATCAAGGTGGTGGAAGCAATCCCAAGCTTAGCCGGTCAACTGCTGGCGAACTCGATTCATCCTATGTAAACAGTGTCTCTATTGTATTCAACGAGTTTGGTTTTGGAGGTGACAATACCCAGTCTGATTTTAAATGGAAAAACTTTGGATCCGAGGGCTTTACAGAGGTCGTTCTGAATAGTTTTGGAGACATGCGTTTATTCCATAATGACTTTGACGGTGGTGGTGGTAACATCCAGCCAAACACGCGCATCGCTGTGGCTAATGGTGATCGTCTCACGCTTTCAAATGCCTACAACGCGGCGTCGGATACGATTGAATTGACCTACTCCGTCAACGGAGGTGATGCGATGCCCTTCTACTCAGGGGGAGGAATTGATGGACCAATTGGGGACACGATCACTAACTTCGTTGAAGTGGAAGTCTTCAAGTGGGGAGCTTCTGAATTCAAGCCCAACATTGGAATTGACGATTGGAGTCTCAAAACGTCGGGAGATGCCGTTCCGGAGCCATCAAGCATAGCACTCGTCAGTCTTGCCGGACTATTTCTCCTGCGTCGCCGCAAGTAGAAGATTAAAAACAAAAATCTCTTACGGGAGGGTATCATCTGTAATTATAAACAGATTGATCCCTCCCGAACTTTTTCCTGCGTCTTGAATAGTTTTCCCTCTTCTATTCTCCACCTCTTCTTGTGCTGCTCACTGCTCCTCTGGTCGCAGTCGTCGCAAGCGCTTGTGGTAATTAACGAAATCCATTTCAATCCGCCAGAGAATCCAATCCGTGAGGAGTTTGTTGAGCTTTATAATACAGATAAATCGGCTGCTGACATTTCCGGGTGGCGGCTCTCTGGCGCAATTAAATATTCTTTCCCTGAAGGGACGACCATTCCAGCTGGTGGTTTTCTAGTCGTTGCCGAAGACCCTCTCACTCTGACTTCTAATTTTGGTATTACCGCAATCGGTCCATATCGTGGCCAGCTAGATTCGGAGGGCGAAACCGTTTATTTACGCGATTTAAACGATCAGATCGCCGACGAAACTGATTACAAGGTCGGTTTCCCGTGGCCGGTGGCAGCAAATGGAGACGGTCCATCAATCGAGCTAATCAATCCTCTTTTGGATAATTCGCTAGGGAGTTCCTGGAGATCATCCCGTGATGGTCCAACCCCAGGGAAACCGAACGGTGTCTACTCTACCAATGCGCCTCCGAACATCCGTAAAGTCAATCATCTGCCTGAGCAACCAACTGTAACCGACCCAGTAGTCATTACTGCCCTTGTTACCGACCCTGATAAGGTCGCGGCGGTCACCCTAGAATTTCAAGTTGCTGCAGCGGGCGACTACATTCCTTCTCATCTTCCCCTTCCAGTTGAAAATAAGAATATTGATCTCTCGAAGTCTCGACAACTCAACCCTGCCTACATTTCTGGATGGGTAAGTTTACCCATGTTGGATGATGGCCTAGGGGATGATTTACTCGCTGACGATAATATCTTCACCGTAACTTTGCCTCCGCAACAACACCGGACGCTAGTCCGCTATCGTATCACGGTAGAGGATATTCCTGGACTATCCGCCCGAGCCCCTTTTTTAGACGATCGCTCTCTGAACTTTGCCTACTTTGTCTATGACGGAGTCCCCGATTATTTTGGAGAGTCTGCTGAAGCCCTCAACACCCTTCCAGTCTATCATCTCATCACACGAGAAGAGGACTATGCCGAGTGCTTCGCCTATGATAACGCTGACCAAATCACCCAGGGACGAGAGGCTCGTTTTTTTTACAACTGGAGTGGAACGATTGTCTACGACGGCGTCGTTTATGATAACATTCGCTACCGACTGAGGGGGGGAAATGGACGATATTACGGCCAAGGAAAACGGTCGATGCGATTTCGGTTGAATGATGGATACTATTTTCAGGCTAGAAATCAACTTGGTCAGAAATACCCAAAGAAATGGCGGACCCTCACGCTTGGAAAAGGCTTTGATAATCGAACTACTTTAACCTTTGGGCTCAACGAGGCTCTTAGTCTTTATCTTTTCAACAAGATCGGAGTCCCCGCGATTGATACTCATTGGGCCCATTGGCGGGTGGTTGACGGAACCGCCGAAGCGCCAGACAAGTGGAATGGTGATTTCCAAGGAATGACATTCGTCATGGAGACCTACGACGTTCGATTTCTTGAGGCGCATGGACTAGAGAAAGGAAACTTATATAAGCTGATTAACCAGACCCGTGACTGGGAAAAGCAGCAACGTTATCAGGCAAAAGATGGAATAACGATGGGCCGAGATCACGACCATGTTGAGAGGTCGTTAGATGGAGCAGACACGGCCTCATTTATCTCCCAACATGTGAACCTTGATCGCTGGAATCGCTGGCATGCTTTGGTGGAGGCGATTCGGCATTACGACTATTGGCCCGACGCCAACAAGAATATGGTCTACTACTTCGAACCAGCAGCGAATCGTTACAAGGGAAAGCTTTGGATCCTACCATGGGACACGGATGCAAGTTGGGGACCAAACTGGAACAGAGGGCATGATTTAGTTTATAATTCTCTATTCCCAGCTTTTGGCGATGGGGGAGATACTAACACTACCCCCGAACTCTGGCCGGACTATTTTAACACGGTTCGGGAATTACGAGACTTGTTATGGCAGCGCGATCAAATTTTTCCGCTCATTGATGAATTTGCCGGCTTTATTACTCCCTTCGAAGCTGCCGATGCGTCCCGCTGGAAGGACGCTCCATCGGATGCAGGAAATTATTTTGGACTAGGTGGTGCTGGTGCAAAGTCAATTTCTTCTCTTGCACGTGATATGAAAAGCTTCGCCTTTGTCGGGGGAACTTGGCCAGGTGCAAGTGTCGGCCCGGGTGGGCGGGCGGCTTATCTTGACGAGCTTCAAGCTTCAAATGGAGAAGGTGCGAGTATCCCTTCCACCCCGACCATCACATACTCTGGACTATTAAATTTTCCTGCTAATGGTTTAGTGTTTGAGAGTAGTGGTTTTTCTGACCCTCAAGGAGAAAATACCTTCGGGGCTATGGAGTGGCGAGTTGCCAAAATTACCAATCCTAATGCACCAGGACACAATCCGGAAGAACGTTTCAAACTAGAATGGCAAGCCGAGTGGGAATCTGGTGAACTGAATACTTTTGACCCTTCTCTAGCTCTCTCTTCCAGCGTGGTCTACCCAGGGTATACTTACCGAGCTCGGCTACGCCACAAGGACAATACCGGTCGTTGGAGTCATTGGTCATCCCCGATAGAATTTACTCCGACTCTTCCAGATATTTCTCCTTATTTAGATGGCCTGATCATATCGGAAGTGATGTATCATCCAAGTGATCCTAGCAATGCAGAGTATGCTGCGGGTCATACAAACGACGATGATTTTGAGTTCATTGAGCTCCGCAATATTGGAATGGCCTCTCTTGACCTCACTGATTTACGTCTCACCAAAGGGGTAGACTTTGATTTTTTAGGATCAAAAATAACGCAGCTCGATCCAGGTGAATTCGTTCTTGTTGTTTCAAATCTTGAGGCAATGGAAATGCGCTATGGCTTGGGGCTTCCAATTGCTGGCGAATGGGACACAAAAGATAAACTCAATAATGGGGGAGAGCGTATCAAACTATCCTTTGGGGCAGGGGTTCCAATTCGAGATTTCTCCTATGATGATAAGACGCCTTGGCCTACTGAACCAGATGGGGCCGGTTTTTCTCTCGTGATTAAATCCGAGAACGCTTCAACAGATCCCAACGTGGCAGCGAATTGGAAGTCTAGTTCTGTGCCCTTCGGTACTCCTGGGAGAGATATCTTAAGCGGGCCTTTCGCTGAATGGATGGCCGCCCAAAATCAGGCTAATCCTTATTCAAACTTTGGGTCCTCTTCCTTATCTAATCTGCTTGCCTATTCGCTGGGTGCTGATTTCAAGGCAAATCCCGATACTGCGCTCCCCAATATGATTGTTGTGGAAAATGAAGGGATTTCCTACCCTGCTTTGAGCTACCGACTACGCCAAGAAGCGAGCGACCTCACTCACCGCGTTGAAGTATCGGAAAATCTTCAGACTTGGCAAAGCGGTGACGCTCTAACCGTCATCGTAGCTCCTCCCTTTAACAATGGCGACGGAACAGATACTCATATC
>JAKMGP010000260.1 GCA_022424905.1 Akkermansiaceae bacterium
GTTTAGCGTTGGGGTCAGCGAGGCGGTTTTTCTGTTCCTTTTGATCGATGGCGAGGTTGTAGAGTTCGATTGGATGAAGCTCGCCGTTGTAGGCGAAGCGATGATCGAGGAAGAGTTTCCATTGGCCAGGGATGGGCGCAGCGTTGGAGCGCACTGCGACAACCGCGCGCTTGTTGGATTTCTTCTTGGAGGCCTCATTGTGATCATTTGGGAAAATCGGCGCGCGTGGCTCGGTCTCTTCTCCTCGTAGAGCTGCGAGCTGCGAGTGACTATCTTCTGCGCCTTTCTCACCCTTAGCTAGATCTGGAAGAGGCTTGCCGATTATCTCTCCGAAGGTGGCGAAGAGGTCGTTGAGCGCGAGGAGCCGGCGGCTTGTTTGGCCTGGTGTTTTCGCATTTCCATCGCCGATTTTTCCGGCGGGCCAAGATGCGAAGAAGGGCGTGCGGTGACCGCCATCGTAGGTCGATCCTTTATTACTGCGCAGCGGGCCGGTGTAGGTCTTGGACTTGTTTTCTGATCCATTGTCGCTTGCGAAGATGACGAGAGTGTTTTCGATGAGCTTGTGTCCCGGATTACGCGGGTCTTCATGTCTCTCGAGATAGTCGAGTATCAAACCGAGTTGGACATCGTTTTCGTAGACGAAGTCAAGGCGCTTGAGACCGGTCTTCTTTCCACTCACAAACTTGCTCGCACCGGTAACTTTTTGTCCGGCAATGGCAACACAGGGTGTGTGTGGCGTGTGATTACTCGGGGAAGCGAAATACAGGAAGAAAGGATTACTTTCTTTATGGGCTTCGCGGAGGAATTCGAGACTAGCTTGGTGGAGCTTCGGGCCGATCTCGTTCAGGACATAGGAGCCGTCGAGTTGCTTTCCATTTTGGGTCGCACCGAGGATCTGGCGGTTTCGTATCCAGCCAGGACCAATACTTTGGTCAGGTGTGTTTCGCTTCATTCCATCTGGTCCTGAAGTGGGATGGCTACGCGATATCCCGTAGAAGAAGTCGAAACCGTGATCGCTCGGACCGTCCGCGATTCCTTTCACGAGGTCTGCGTCGTCCCAGCCGTCTGCCACCGTTCCGTCAGTTTTACGATAGCTAAGACCCAGGTGCCACTTTCCTACCATTCCGGTCCGATAGCCTGATTGGCGGAGAAAGGTGGCCAGGGTTGGACGGTCTTTTTCGATAAGGGGATCACATTGCACTCCGAAGAGAACCCAGTGTTTGAGGGACGAGCGCCAGCAGTAACGGCCGGTCATAAGTGCGTAGCGTGAGGTTGAGCAACGGCTATGTGGGGAGTGAGCGTCAGTGAACCGTATCCCCATATTTGCGAGGCGTTGCATGTTAGGTGTGTGCAGTTGCACCTTCTCATTATTGCCGCACCAGTCCTGATAGACGGAGGTGTCACCTAGTCCCATATCATCGGCAAAATAGACGATGATATTGGGTTGCGAAGCTCCGAGAACAAAGAGGCTGGAGCCGAGGAGGAGAAAGATGGGTAGGATGCGTCTCACAGTAAACTAAGAGTGTTTGTTTGATTCGGACTTACAAGGAAATGCTGCAGGAGCCGATCTTTGATCGTGATCGGTGCGGAGATATAGAGGGACCTAGAACTAATAGAAAGTGGGCTTTGCAACCGGTTCGCCAACTGACAGACTAGGGTGGAACGTCCTTGATAAAGAAGTTCCGATTCCGTCACAATGGATTGCTTGGAATGATCTTTTTTGTGAACCGGATGGCTCAGAGAAGTTACCGGTGTTTTCGGTTGGAGTTAATGGAGATCAAACTATCGGTGAGTTAAATTTCGGAGAAAAAGCTGGAGGTGTCAGAAGAGGATATGTCCTTGAGGCCACTTCTGTCCGCATCAGGGATGAAGGAAATCTCCGGATTGATCTTGGTCCAAAAACCGGGAAGACCGTTCTTTCTGGGATTAATTTACGGCGTGCCAATCAGTAGATTGGTGAAAAGTATTTTCCGTAGGGCGAGGACTAGGGGGCTTCTCGCGAATCACGCTACTGAATGACCACGCCATCAAGGAAGAAGGTCTGAGGCTTGCCATCCGAGCTCGTAGTAAAGTAGAGTGCCGACTTAATACGGGTAAGATTTTTGCCAGTGAGATCGATTTCAAATTGTTGCCATTCGCTGGTCAGGGTGAGATCTTTCTTGCCGCTGAATGTGTCGTGGTAACGCTTATCATTTCCGATGTTTCCGATGCCGATGCTGACTTTCTCGCCTCCTTCTGCGCCCCGCGCCCAGAAACTAAGTTTGGTTGCGCCGGTGAGATCAAAGCCGCCCGGAGTATCACCCCAATCACCAGCGGGGTGCTGCCAAACCACACCTGCCCAGCCAGATTCGCTTTGAAAGCTAATCTTAGTGCACTCTTTCCCGACTTTCGGATTCTCGGTCGAGGCTTCGTCCATCTTCAGTTTAGCCGTGTTGCCCATCCAGCCACTTGCAGCCCAGGGTCCATTTTGGGAAGCACCGGTAATCTCCACTGGAGTGTCGAGTAATTCAGCTGGAATGGGCTTGCGCTCACCTTTGATTTTGATGGAGATATTGCCTGTCGCAGCGGAGCCCTTGCCATCGCGGATAAAGGCGTAGATGCGGTAAGTGCCACCGCTCTGGGGGAGTTTGATCTTCGCTTGTTCGCCCGTTGTTCCGGGGAGGATTGCTTTAGGGAACTTTGGTGGGGCCACGCGGAAGTCTCCACCTTCGGCCACTTCCCTCCAGTCTTCAGTAAGGATCCATTGCACGTCGAGTGGGTCGTTTTCGGGATCGTTGGCTTTAAGGTTTACGGTGATAGTCGATCCGGGGTCGAGTTCTTCATTTGGCTGCCCGAGCTCAAGTGACTCGATGATAGGACAGAGATTTCCGGCGGCTTTGCCAGTCCAAAGTTGAGTCAGTTCATCGACTGAGGCTGTTTTTTCACCGGTCGAGAGGAGCATGCCAAACCAAGTTGCTGAGGCCTCTTGCTTTGTCCCCCACATGAAGGCAAAGCTGCCGAGGCAAAGAGGGTCAGCGGTGAAAGCTTCGTATGATTTGCGATAAGCGACGGCTTTTTGGGTGCTCGTAATTTCATCTGGCATCCCCCATTTATTCTTAGGCCGCTCCCAAGTTCCTGCCGGGCCAAACTCAGTGATGAGGTAAGGTTTCAATCCACCGCCATCGCGATATCGCTTGGGAAGCGAAGGTCCGCCACCGTAAGAATTAATTCCGTGAATATCGATGCTTGGGCAGAAGCGATTGAGCCCCTCGATCTGCTTTTTCCCAATCTCAGCAGTGACCGTCATGATCGGATGGTGTGGGTCGATCTGTTTTACC
>JAKMGP010000263.1 GCA_022424905.1 Akkermansiaceae bacterium
ACCTTCCCCCGCTGTATAAATTCCAAATCGTTGTTGATAGCGGCCTGTCATGAGTCCGGCACGAGTCGTCGAACACACGTGTCCACTGGTATAGCCTTGAGTGCATATAACGGACGAATGAGCAAGGTCATCGATATTCGGGGTCCTTACCTCTGGCGGAGAATGCGGATTGTAGCTGACGTCGGCATATCCCTGGTCATCAGTGAGAATGATGACGATGTTCGGTTTGTCTTCCGCCGAAATAATGGAAGGTATTCCAAACAGGCTGAAGACTAGTGTATGTAGGATGTATCGAAATCTCATGATTACTTTTGAAATTTAGTTGGATGGAGTGATGTTGAAAAGACGATCGATTTGTTCGCTGGTCAGAGCGAATCCGAAGAATGCGAGTTCGTCGATTCGGCCGTGCCAGAATCCCGACCTCTGATGTCGCTTCTCAACGTCGGGTTTTTTAGGGATTCCCCCGATGTTAAAAGGTTTGTGGGGTTTACAATGAAATCCATGTGAGGACTCCGAGGAAACGAGGACTCCGTTTCGGTAGAGCCGCAATTCTTCATTCGATCTAACAACAGCTACATGCGTCCACTCTTCGAGTGGCAGGGGTGACGAATCTACGATCTGCAGGGATTCCTTTCCACTGGCGAGGGTGAGCCCTAAATGCCCATGATCACCGACAAGCCCGAAGCAAAATGTTTCGTCGCCTGAGAGATTCTTGTCTGAGACAAGAACAGCGTTCCTTGGCAAAGTCTTAGTACGGACCCAGGCTATTATGGTAAACTTGCTTGTCGGGAGAGTGAAGCCCGGAGAGATCTGCGCATAGCCTCCCCTTTTAGGTCCATCCAAACGAAGGGATGAGCCGATACGGCCCGGAGCGAATGGTTGGCGGCGCTTACCACCTTTCACGACCGAGGCCGGATTTCGAAGACCTTTAGCCGTGTCCTTCAAAATTTGTCCGTCGTCAATGATGGCCATGCGATAGTAGGCAAGCGGCAGGAGCTCACGAACTTTGCCACTGTAAGTTGGGTCCGGCTCATCGAGGTTTCTGAGGAATCGCTGATCGTCTACCGAGATGCCGAGAGGAATAAACGTCGAGTGATTGATGCGGGTCGCTTGATTGGTGACCAGACGGACCGGATCGATCGAAGGGTCTTCTTCCTTGGGTCGCACTTCCACTTCACCCTTGAAAACATGGACCTCACTGCTCCGTTCACCAACGACCTCAATCGCGAATTCCGTGCCGAAATCAACCACTTCAGCATCCGGGGTCTCCACGGTGAAGCCGATTCCCTCTGGCGGAACATTCGCAGCAAGGCGACCTTCGTTTAAGATCATGAACACTGGGCTATGAATTTCGAATGAAGCCGGTGCTTCGATGAGCACCTCAACACCCGACTCAAAGGTAATTTCAACAAGACCTTCGTCGAGTTGGTAGCTTCCGATTCGCACCGCGCTTCCATTCCGGAAGTCAGATGAGACACCAAACAGTTCGAGACTGGCGGCCACATTCCCAGTCAGGGAACCGACCATTTCACCCGGTTTCATTTTGCACGGCGTCCCCCACTGCGACCACAAAGCCACTCCGATCAACACCAATGCCGCGACCGCTGCTAATGGTTTCCATAGGCTAAAGGAGTTCGAAGAAACCTCGGATTCTTCTGGAGGCCTGGGCAAGTGTAACTCACCCAAGACACCGTGTTCCCAAGCAAGCATGGTGTGAATCTGACAGTATTCGAGGTAGTATTGTTTTGCCTCAGGATGCTGGCCCATGATCTCCATGAACCGGCGGCTATGTTCTGGCGACAGCTCACCTTCCGTCAATTCCATCAGGAGAGGCTCCAGTTTCTTTTTCTCGTCCTCCGTCATACTGCTTTCTCCCGACGTTCGCGTTTGACGCACTCGATCAAAGCGGCGCGTGCTCTAAAAAGGGCCTGCTTGATTGAGTTTTCTGACTGCCCGCTTTGGGTAGCGATAGACTTCACAGTCGCGCCTTCGGTATATCGACGGCGGATAAGTTCCTGATACCGCTCGTTGAGTTTTTCGATACAGTTGCTCAGAAGCCGTTGTTTTTCCTCCTGTCGCTCGCAAAGCTGCTCCGCGTCTTCGGCAATCTCTTGCAAGAAGCCATCGTCGAATACAAGGCGATCCCGGGTCAGTCTTTGGCGATGAGCCATAACCTGGAAGTAAGCGACTTTGAGCATCCAAGCGCCGAAGTTCGAGCCGAATTCGAAGTCATTTGCTTTACGCCATAGAACAGCATTGGTCTCCTGCATGACATCCTTCGCCTGATTACAGTCGCCCAGAAGCGAAAGGACATAAGCGTAGAGTCGGCTCTGGTTGCTAGTCAGGAGCTGAACAAATTCAAAGGATGGCTCTGGTCGTTTTTCGGGCATTTATTTCCGTGATCAATATTAGGCGGTCAGAAGGATATAGCACGAGAAACTGATTTGGTTACGGTTGAGGAAGAAAAAAAGAGAGCATCTACGGCGCCCGGCATTTTACGCCACTAAATTAAGCTCGATTCTTAAATACAGAAATTATTACAGCAGGTTTATTTTGATAGGCGACGTAACTAGCGATCTATTTCAAGAAACGATCAGGTCGATTCTTTCTTACATGTAGAATTCCCAGCTTTCTTAGCTCTAAATACTCTCTTATAAATGAGCAAATACTCGTATGAATGAAATCAGCTGCCCCCACTGCAACAATGCTTTTAAAATCGATCAGGCCGGATATGCCGACATCGTCAAACAAGTTCGAGACCGTGAATTTACGAATCAACTCAATGAGCGACTAGAATCCGCTGAGAGAGAGAAAGAAAGCGCCCTAGACTTGCTCAGGCAGAAGACTCTAAACGAGATCCAGTCAGCAGCCGTCGAAAAAGAAAAGGCCCTTCACAATCTTCAGGCTAAGCTCAGGGAAATGGAAGTATCCCAGAAACTTGCGGTCACCGAGGCAGTGAAACAAGTGGAACAGGAGCGAGATGAGTTCAAGAACGGTTTGGAGCAGGCCCAACTCAAGAAGGCCCTGGAGGAAAAAGCGCTTGAAGAGCGCTATCAGGTCCAACTCAAGGACCGTGAAGAGCAGATCGAGCGGCTCAAAGACATGAAAGCAAAACTTTCAACCAAGATGGTTGGTGAATCATTGGAGCAACACTGTGAAACCGAGTTTAATCGAATTCGGGCTACCGCCTTCCAGAAGGCCTATTTCGAGAAGGACAATGATGCCAGTTCTGGAAGCAAGGGAGACTACATTTTCCGCGACATGGATGAGGACGATAATGAAATCGTTTCCATTATGTTTGAGATGAAGAACGAAAGCGATACCACCGCCACCAAAAAGAAAAACGAGGATTTTTTTAAAGAACTAGACAAAGACCGCAACGAAAAGAAATGCGAGTATTCAGTATTGGTTTCGCTTCTCGAGCCAGATAGCGAGCTCTACAATACGGGGATCGTTGACGTCTCCCACCGCTACCCAAAAATGTATGTGGTCCGCCCCCAGTTTTTCCTGCAAATCATCTCCCTACTGAGAAACTCTGGAGTGTCGTCTCTCGCCTATAAAGCGGAGCTAAATCTGATGCGAAAGCAGAACATCGACGTCACCAATTTCGAGACCAAGCTCGAAGAATTTAAATCCGGCTTTGCCAAGAATTACGACCTTGCTTCCCGCAAGTTTCATTCCGCCATCGATGAGATCGACAAATCGATCACGCACCTACAGAAGACCAAAGAGGCGCTCCTCAGCTCCGAGCGCAATCTACGACTCGCCAATGACAAGGCGGATGCCGTCACAATCAAAAAACTCACCCGCAGCAACCAGACTATGAAACAAAAGTTTAAGGATGCTGCGGACTAACTCCCCTATTGGTCTAGGACCCACCATATTCTTCCCCTCTTTATGGATAAAGGGATTGAAGTTCTGTACTCGCCCAAAAAAACCATGATAGCTCATCGTAATCTCCTCCGGTGGACTCCTTTCACAGGATCGCGACTGATTCCAAAGAATCAAAATTTTTATTTTAACTCACTCCCTCTTCCTACGAAGTCTAGTGGAAACCAAGCCAATAAATTCTAGCCAACGAGACCTACCCAGAGTAGCCCGCAGATCGATAAGTTGTTTTACCCCTTCAAATTGAATCACCCCTTCCGTGAATGAAAACTCAAGAACACATCAGAGAATCTAAGGTCAGAAGCGCCTTAAAAGGCCTTTCCTGGAGAATCATCGCGACCTTGACCATCATCGTAATCGTCTACATGAAAACCGGAGAAATCCAATCGGCTCTTGAGATTGGCGCGATTGAATTTGTGATTAAATACCTACTCTATTTCGCCCACGAAAGAGCATGGGCACAAATCCCATTGGGATCCGTTAGGAAGATTGCGAAAGGTTGAGAGGAGAAATCCTGTGAAATGAGCGCCGTAATGGAATTTTCATTCACTTCCATGTAACTTTGTAAAGAGTGGTAACTTCAGAGCTCCCTAATCCACGGCAGTGTGGACACTTTCTAAAATTCTCTATCCTACCCAACTTACCATCTCCAAAACATGTCCCACACTTCAGTTTACTTTCGATTAAAACATGAACGGGAATTCCAGCCTTAATCACGCTTAAAAATTGATTATTGTTCAGAGGCTCCTCTCCAAACCTCTCTAAATTACGATTCAGCCTATCTAGAATTTTTTGAAGAACGTCTCTCTTTTCGTGCGGCTTTCCCTTTTCAGTTCTACTCAATCGGAAACCTAATGAATTGAATGTAGGTTCAACATAATCATCATCCTCGGGGAGTGGATTGGGTCGGCGACCCTGACCATTTAATTGATGCGCAGGCATGAGTTCTACAAAGCCTAATAACTTATCTGGATCTGTAAGTTTAAGTTTTTTCAGCCGTTCCAACCGCTCTGAGAACAATTCAATTTTGTTAGCTGCATCGCTTTCACTTTTTGCCCTCTTCTCCTCAGCCTCAGCAATCCTCATTTTTTCATTTTTTTCTTCTTCAAGAATCCGCTCCTCTTCGAGAATTCGAAGGCGGTTTTCTTCCGCTTCTTTTTTTTCCAAAGATCTGGAAGTGAGTAAGACTCTTTCCTGAAGTAGTTCGCCGTTGCACTTACTAATCAAGTCTCTCACAGCAGGGGAAGTTTCTGTCGCATCCACGTCGCTTTCTAAAAGATTCCAATTAGCTATCGTTGCCAGTCTTTCGTAGAGATCCCCTGCAGACTTGATTAAATCGGTATTCGCCAAAAACTGTTTAGAGTCAGGGCTAATTATATGAAACCAAAGGTGAAATTTCTCACTATCCCCAATCATTAGTTCTGATTGTGCAAAAATGAAATGACGTTCTCCCACCAAGGTGGTTGAAAATCTTCCATCCGCGTCTGTCGTAAGTAGAGTCACGCCATCACCTTTTCGTCGCAACTGATCGAGCCCATCACTAATCCTTTTCGAAATTGATCGAAGAAATTCTTCGTCTGAACTTCCCTCAGAAAATTTTGGCTCATAACTCTTAATGACAGAGTTACACTTTGAAACATATCTATCATCCCACTTTTCAGCCAATTTTTCAATAGGGTCAGCAACAGATTTCGGCCCCTTTGCCCAGTCATTGAGAGCCGATTTAAATGAGTTAAACTCACCCTCAAATTTAACGCGATCGAATGCCATTTGCCGTTTCCTCTTAAGCTCCAGGCTAATTTGATCTCTTAAGTCATTGAGTAATTTAGAGACAGCTTGTTGATCTGCGACGTAGACGCCAAGAAGCCCCAATTTCACATTATCTCTAGTCTCTGTCACGATGAAGGCCTGCCCTTCGATATCTCTGGCAACTGGATCTTTTCCGCCACTCTCAGATCTGTTGCAACCGCCCAAAGCCATAGCTGCGAGCAGGGCGGCAAGAACTAACCTTAGCTTTAACATTTGCATAACCTTCACATCAACCGCAATTAAGAGGGATTAATTAACCTCTTAGAGTTATACAAGTCGATAAGTGAGATTTAAACAGGCTAGCTCCCACCACAAAACCTCATGTGGCCTAACGGAGGAGATAAACACGCAAAACCTGCATATAGGTTTTGAGCAGATGCACCACACCGTTGAAGTAACAGCTTGTGTTGATCACCCATCGTGCAAAGTCAGATAAAACTCGATCATCTCGACCAAAAGCTACGACCTCTTCCCCCCATCAGATCCGATCCTAATCGGTCACCCCAACCCGTTTACGCCAAAAGTAATTTTCTAGCAGCAGGCTCAATTAATGATATCAACAACTCCGGCAATCTCGAATTGAGAGACCGGGAACTCATCACTCCAAATCTCTCTTTCTTCCACCTACTATCATGACCATTTACATCAAACCCGGATGCCCCTGGTGCATCGACGTTGAAGCCTACCTCAAAAAAAACGGCTACGAATACGAACGCATTAATGTCATCGCTGACCGAGCAGCCTTTAAACGTATGGGCGAGATATTTGGAACAACGTCTGCACCCTCCATGACTGTAGGAGATCTCAAACTTGCCGACTTTGGCGTCGAGGAGCTTGTTCCCTTTTTGAAAGAACACAATCTCTGATTCTAGCAAAAACAAATCTACACCTACTTTATCCCAACCACTTTCCGTCCAAATACGACGCTAACGCTTTTCCGCCAAAAGGAACTTCCTAACAGTCCAACCAAAACGTCATGAAGAACCTCAACCGCACCGATGTCTTGAACGGCGAATCGAACAAGCTGAACATGAGCATCGCCCGCGCCGCCCTGCTGACATTGATTTCCTTTATTCCGACAACTGCAGGCAAACTTCCCAATGTTGTCCTAATCATGGCCGATGACCTAGGGTGGTCAGACGTGGCTGCTTACCGGGTGCAGCAGGGACTCGAGGCCGAGGGCGCCACCCCGATCCCCACCCCTAATCTCGACCGTCTCGTGGCGGGTGGCCTGATGTTCACTGATGCGCACAGTCCGTGCTCGCTGTGCGCTCCGACCCGCTTCGCGATGTTGACCGGTTCCCTTCCGTTCCGCATCGGAAAGCGCTACGGCACTTGGAATTTTAGCGAAACCGCAGCGGTGTTGCGCAACCGCAAGCACACTACGGTGGGAGAGATCATGCAGGCGGCAGGATACCGTACTTCGATGATGGGGAAGATGCATGTCGGCGGAGGGAACACCTACAGTTTTAGCAATCCGCATTTGCCCATCCCAACTTTTCCTACCTCCTACGGCTTCGACTACACCTTCCTGGTGCACGACGGCATCCAGGCCCCGCCGTATGTTTACTTTGAAAACGACCGCTTTGCCCGCGTCGATCCGACGAACCATTCCGCGATCGACACTTGGGGAACCGCCTCGGACCTGGTCAAAGGTTCGTCAGGAAATCTGATTGGCCCCAACGGCACGGGGAGCCACAAGGACGGTTGGCGAGATGCCAACTGGAACGGTAGTCAGAACGGCATCATCAACACGCGCAAAGCTGTCGAGTTCATTGACCGCCACCTTGTAAATCATGGCAGTCAGCGGTTCCTGCTCTACTACAACTCTCCGCAAGTGCATATTCCACACACGCCGCCAGTTGACTTCGAACCAGACGCCAACGGTAACCCAGGCAGTCCACCCAACGTGCCAGTCCAGGGAGTCAATGCATCCTGGGGTGGCAACGCCCATTCCGACATGGTCCATGAGGTCGACCTCCAAGTGGGGCGCATCCTCGCCAAGTTGGACGACCCGGACGGCAACCCGCTGACCAATGACAGTGTCCTTGCGGACACCTTGATCATGTTCACCTCAGACAACGGTGGATTGGGAGGAAATCTCGTTCCTGCCGGCTACGACAGTACCGGGAGCCTCCGCGCCTCCAAGGGGCGCAGCTACGAGGGTGGCCATCGGGTGCCGTTCATCGCGCACTGGGGAGATGGTACAGCAGCCGGATCCACCATCGCTCCGGGAACCATCAGCAACCAAATCATTGCCGGGCAAGACTGGGTGGCGACCATGTATGCGCTGACTGAACAGGATATCGCCGGGAACCAGTGCATGGACAGTGTGAACCTGCTACCCGTCCTGCTCGGGCACCAAGAAGAATCCGAAGCGGTGCGTCCTTTCGTGCTGCATCAGGCCGCGCAAGGTAACAACCAGACGGATGCTTTCGGGATCCGCCGAGGTGACCACGTTCTGATCATCAACCGGAACCGGTCGCCGCGGGAACTGTTCAACCTTGCGGAAGACTTGTCCCAGTCTACCAACCTGGTCGATCCAGCGACCTACCCGGACAATACCGTACCACCGGAATTACTCGCCCTGCGCGACGAACTCCACGCTCTGTTCATGAAGCACGATGACGTGAATTCACTCCGGACCACCACCGCCTATGATACGGACGGATTCGCCATTCCACCGATGGCCAATGGGGCGGATGAGGTAACGATGACCTCGGTGAGTGGGGTCGCAGCAGTGGGGCCAGTCGAGTACCGCTTCACGGAGACGACCGGTAACTGGGGTGGAACAGATTCCGACTGGCAAGCGAGCCCCACAAATCTCGACACAGGCCTATTGCCTGGCACCCGCTATGCCTACAAGGTGGAAATACGGGATGGCGACGGCAAGCCCATCCCCACGGCGGAACAGGTGGCCGAGGTGATCACTCCCACCGTGAATCCATTTAGCAGCGGCAGCAAATCCATCTTCACTGATGATTTCGATGGGGGGGGGAATCCGGCCAATCTACTCGCCAGCGATCCCAAGCCGACCGGCACCTGGTATCAGCAAGACGTCGATGACACCCCGACGAATCCGAACAACAACTTCCATTGGTCCACCGAGGAGCACCCAGGCAGCCGCAGTATCAATTCAACCACCTTTAACAATTTGGATGCCCTCGGCGATGCAGACAATGAGTTTCACCTAGGCTTCGGCTTCGACGAAGTCCGACTGCTCTACAACAGCGGAACAGCATTCGACCTCAGCCAGGACTACACCTTCGACGGCTCCTGGGAACTTTACATCGCCCAGAATTTAGCTCTTGGATTCATCGCCGGACTTGCGGAATTCGATGCTACCACCGGAGCGCTGGTTCAGACCATCGGATTCGATCCTGTTGCAGGCACCGTCGCTGACAGCCAAATTTTCGGGGACACTTCCGGCGACGGATCAGCAGGAGATATGGGAACCTTCTCGATCACGGTGACCGCCGCGAATCTCGCCAACGCTGATGTGAAAGCAGGAAACCATGTCGGGGTCTATCTTCACCGCGACGATGACGGGGTGCTCGGGAATGATGTGGTCGGCTTCGCCCCGAATCGCGGTGACCGTTACCTTGTCGACGACGTGCGGCTCGTCGCAAAGGGCAGCTCCACTTCTGATCCCGATACCGATAGCGACCTCATTCCAGACTCGGTAGAGGATGCCACACCAGGGCTCGATAAGAATGATCCGACTGACGGGAAAGGTGATCTCGATAGCGACGGCCACACCAACGCTAGAGAATTCCTCGTGGGCTCGGACATGCTGACTGCGGGGGATTTATTGCCGCTCTTGATTGAGGTGCCACCGGGAACCGACGTGGAAATCAACTTGTTAGAAGACCATACCTTAGGGGGGCGAGTCTACATCCTGGAACGGAGTGAGGATCTTGGATCCGCTTCTGATTGGGTGGCCATCGATGCCTTTGCTCCCACTCCAACCGAAGCGGGAGCCGCACATACTTTCACCGCGCCCGAGGCCGCGCAGCGGGCTTACTTCCGTAGCCGAATCGAGTGGGCGCCCGTCGTGAAAAGTCAGATGGAACTCCTTGATCTCAACCAGGTAGACACGCCCCCCTCCCGCACCAACTGACTGGCTGATCTTTTAACGGGAAAGCCCCTAAAACGATTCTCAATCCCCCTTCTGCCAATTAAGCGTGGATAAAAAATCACGAAATCTTGGGTCAGAAGAGCCTTAACAGGTCTTTCCTAGAAAATCTTCGCCACCTTGACCGTCATCCTAATCGTCTCCGTGAAGACTGGAGAAATCAAATCCGCTCTAGAAATTACCTCGAATGCTAAAAGTAGCGGGAGTAGCAGTTATTTTCAGGCTAGGAATTGTGATCAAACCCAGCTCGTCAACTTTGCCTTCGCCTTTCGCAGATCCAAATTCCCATTTAAACCCTGCGCCAGGCTTGAGCTTGAAGTGTTGCAGTCGTCGCAAGGTGACATCAGTAGTGGCAGCAGTCGGAATTGTAAATTTAGTATCTAAATCGTTGACGGAAATAAGGAACAGCGACATCTCCAAAATCTCCGCGGTATCCTTAAGATTATTCCAACGGAAGAACGCATTAATTTGCCCCGCTTCTTTACTATCCAAATGATCTGGCCAAGGGAGTTTCGAGTTACAAGAAGCATTAGCAAAGACCGGATAGGGTTGATCCTTACGCACGTTGAGCCAGTCGAATGAATCGATCAGGTCGTTGCTCTTTTTGATGTTTGCTGAATTGTTTGCGTGGCCGAAAGGGCCCCAGTAGCAAAGAAATGCGTAATTTCGATCATTCATCGCCTTCGAGAACAGATCGTGCCCGTCGGACCAGCGATCATTGTGCCCAGAGTAATCGATGCAGATCGGTGGATCGGGAAAAACCACCCCATTAGGAATTTTTTTTTGAGATAAAAACATTCGTTGGAAAGCGTGCTCCACCCCGGCTGGGACATTTGCTTTGATCGCTGCGAACACATCACCGTGACGCAGTCCGATCCCTAGCGTCCCGCTACCACCCATCGAATTACCTGAAAGATAGACGCGATTTGGATCAATCTTATAATGCTTGATCGCCCAAGCGACGGTGGCCATCACACGTCTTTCAACCGGCCTAGTTTCGCCTCCAGAGTTTTTCCTCATAAGTTCCTTGTCTCCGCGGTGCATTCCTCCCCACCACCAATCGCCTTTGTTTTTTCGACAATCGAGGTAGAGAGCAAAGTGGTCGTCAGGCGAGCGGTAGATGTCGTGATTTCCAACCGTCTTGGTGCAATTGACACAAGAAAAAACATCATGACCAGCCGAGTGCAAAACAACATACAAGGGCGCATTATCACGAACGATTTTGGGGTGCATCACGATAAACGTATCTTGCTGCGGCGCTTGGTATTCCCACTCCGGCCGCACACCGTGCTGAAAGACTTCAATCTTACGATCAATGACACGGCTCTCTTCCTTGGGGTGTTCAGCTTGTGCTGGCGGCCAAGCAAATGCAGCAGCATTAAAAGAGGCTAGTAGAACTAGGATGCTAAGAAGTCTTTTCATTTCCATCGGGAGACTGGACTAAAACTCCAGCCAAGGCGAGTTTACCATCGCGAAAAAAGCGCCTTAACTCAAGGTTGAGTAGCTCCTTGTCTAGCTTAAAAGCTGACGCCAAGCCTCTGCAGCCTCAATCAATGGCGCAAGAAGTTTAGGAATGAAAAAGCCGGAGGAGTTTGCGAAAGGTTGGGACCCGGAGAGAGATGGCGGGCTCACCAGGCTTCCTGCGTTTCGGCCTTCGACCTTCACTCCGGAAGCCTGTTGACATCTAGTCCTGAAAGCCTATTCAATGGGTTCGTCCACCTCATTTTGAGTGAGGCCATAAACTGGAATATGCGTAAAGCCATGAACCCAAAAATAATCACGCTTATCACCACATTTCTGGTAGGGAGCACCCTCGCGAACGAGCGCCCCAACATCATTCTGATGATGGCCGATGACATGGGCTGGGGTGACCCATCCTACAATTCCGGCTCGATCAACACCCCTGCACTGGACACCATGGCGGCGCAAGGCTTGCGGTTTGATCGCTTCTACTCGGCCAGTGCCGTTTGTTCCCCAACTCGCGGAAGTTGTCTTACCGGCCGTCATCCACTGAGGCTGGGAATTCCCACCGCCAACCAGGG
>JAKMGP010000279.1 GCA_022424905.1 Akkermansiaceae bacterium
TGGAAATCCGCCCTCCGTCCGGCTCAAGACCCAAACAAAAGAGACAAGCTATGAAGTCGGGTATATTCTCGCGACTACCCTTAGTATTCTCGGCCTAGTTCTCATCTGGATGAATCGTAGTAAAAACACCTTACGCTCAAGCTGGCGCGGACGTAGTGTCCCACTTCCCCGGAGGCCAGTTCTCACCAACTCACTCCAAAAGATTGCCGTCAAATCAACCGTTCTTTACGATGGCCCATTCGAATTTTCCTACGCCGAAGAAAAGACGCGCATCGACCTTAACGACGGAACCTCGCTTCGTATTAACCAATATCGTCCGCTAGCCGAAATCGCTCTAGAAGTCCCCGAACAAGATGTCCTGAAAATCCTACGCACCGCCAAGAGCGACTGGAATCTCCCCGCTGGAGCAGATGCGAAGACCGCGCTAACCCACCTTTTAGAAGAAGGTAAAATCACCAATACCGATCAATTCTTCATCAATCGTAATCATCTCGGAATTCTTTCGCGTGATGAAGTCGACAACGGCCACTGGTATTCGTGGGTTCGTGGGGTCTGGCAACTTTCCTCCACCGGACGAATCCTCGCTGGCCTTCTTTCTGCGAATCCCTCCTTTGTGCGAAAAGCAGCAGACGAAGTTCTTAATCACAAGGACACCTCGGTTGTCTCTTGTCTCGCTCCTCATCTTGCCCAAATCCGTAGGTCCACTCCGGGAACTCCAGATGACAAACGAGCCCTCGCTCGTGCAATATCACTCATTGAAACTCTTAAATAATAAGGCATAAGCAAAGCCCAAGATAAACCAGAGGTGATCTGATCTCATTTATTGAATGAGCACAGCCTTCCCGATTAGTGAGCCTGCTTTGATTTCCCCGCGCGCGCGTAGTAACAGCCCAAATAGGACATCGGAATATAAGCCAAGAAAAGATCTACAACCGTAAACCAAACCGGTCCTCCTACCAAAAAAGCCATCATAATACCCCCAAAAGAAAAGAAGACCCCGATCACAAGAGCTAATTTCATTTGATGGCTTAAAGCAATCTTAGCAGTGAGAAATGCTCCTGCTAAAGAGCCCAAAGCGTGAGCCAAGAAGGGAGAAATAAAATGCCTAGTCTCAAGAAGCAACATGCTCCTCTTCAGCCCTTCCAGTGTTGAAAAATCAGCGCCTTCTGGAATATCAATGACCATTGGGCCTAGAGTGATAATGGTCATATTCACAGCACTCCCCACGAGCAAACCACCTGTAACAGCAAGAGTATTTTGAAACACTAAATTCATTTTCTTGAGGGAAGCTTTTTTCCTTTCGCTGCCGCATCCAAGTGCCGGTCAAAAAGGGTAATATATTTCTGATATCCATTGCCTATTACCGCCTCCTTCTTCCAATGCTTGAGCTGGACATCATAATTTTTGCGCATCATTCCAAGCTTCTTCTTATGCTCAGGAACTTGGACAAGATTAGTTAGCTCAAGGGGGTCGTTCTTGAGATTAAAAAGCTCTTCGGTTGGTTGCATCTCATCGTTTTCAAACCACCAATAAGTGTATTTAAAACTCCCCGAGACAATGCTCATACAAGTCGTGGGAGCAGGCGGAAAAGTATTTATCAAGGCCAAGCTTCCGTGCCCCCCTTCTTTTGGGTGCTCGAGCAACGGTAGAAGACTTCTACCGTCCATATTTGCCGTAGCTTCCAAACCCGCGAGCTCTAGAATAGTAGGTGCAAAATCAATGTTTCCAGTCAATCGATCACAACGAATCTCTTTTCCTGAACTCTCAACGCGAGGATCAAAAATAATCAGGGGGACTCGAGACGATTCCTCCATAGGCAAGACCTTAGACCCATACCCATGGGATCCACAGATAAAGCCGTTGTCGCTCGTGTAAATGATGACGGTATTCTCAACGATTTTCTGCGATTTCAGCTCATCGCGAATCATTCCAAGAGCGAAATCAATCGCATAAATTTGCTGGTAGTAGATCGCCATAACCTCGTCGTAATTCTTATCGTAACCCCACGATTCAAAACGTTCAAATTGTCTACCCTGCTTACTCTGCGGTGAAAGATGCTCACCATAACGCCGACCATAATTTGCCGGTTTAGTAAATTTCTTTCCTTTATAGACGTGATCAAAACGAGGGTCAGGAGTGGTCGGCCGGTGAGGTGCTTTAAAACTAATGGAAAGGCAAAATGGTTTCTTCTTCTCAACCGACTTCCTGATCACCTCTTTGCCAAACGCTCCGTATGACAGAGTCGAGTGAGGATACTTTTTGGCAAAGCGTTTCATGGAGAGGTTTTTTGACGTTGCGTAATTTGTCTGGGCCTTCGCCCCGCCATAGAAGTCAAATTCATCTTCACAAATCCCTTTCCCATCGACCACGATTCCGAACTTTCCTGCGAATGCGGTCAAATACCCTGCTTCTCGCAAACGCGCCGGGTACGACTTACTCCAAATTCGGTTAGACATGTCTCCGTGGACGAAATTACATCCCGTTTTATACTCATACATTCCCGTGAAGACATTGGCCCGGCTCCCCATGCAGATCGCGGTGGTATCGTAGTGGCGATCAAAGATCATCCCATCATTTGCGAGCCGATCCATATTCGGCGTTTCGACCTCAGAATTCCCATAACACCCCATCGACAAGGTGTTCTGATCATCCGCCATCAGGAAAATAATGTTGGGTGGGACCTGCTCATGGCCAACTAGCGAGCCAATTAGTGCGAGAATCAAAAAGGCCAATTTCATAAGGTTTTGAAGTTATGAGTAGTAAACACGCTTACGCCAAGAGAGAACCGCTAATAGACCCGTGGGTTTCAAGCTCCCTCTAGACACCAAAGTGGGAGCGGAAAGCGGCGGCATCTTGCCCTACACCATTGATCTCTCGGTCGACTGATTCCACCTGAGTCTTCAATCCGCCGTCTTCAAAAGTTTGGCGAAGTTTCAGTAATTTCATAAGGTAGCTTTGTCGAAGTGATTCCAACTTGGTATCGAAGGTTTTTTTCTTCCGTGCTTGGCGGCCCCTCGCCCTCTCAAGATCCTGAAACACCTCAGCAGGAAATCCGCTGAGGTTAATTTCCCCAGAAAGATCGCCATTCTCCGGAAGCTTATCTTCCAAGGTCTGATAGGGGATCTCAAACTCTATACGATTATTAATAGAAAGCGTCTTAAACCAAGTGCCCACGTCTGAGACAAAGAAATCACGATTACCAGCGAGATACTTGTTATAATCAGCAACTTCCTTAGTGACTAGGCGGCGGCCTATTCCCCGGAGCTTGGCCATTTGGCCCGTTGCCGCACTTGGATTATCCTTGGTCACGGCCGAAGCGCCATTGCCATCGGAACTCCACTCAATAATGAATCCGTCGGCCTCCCCCGCTTTGGGACTGGCGTCATCCCAGCCAACTCCTGCAGAGCTCTTAAGATAGCGGAGTGCGCGAGCAGATGGGCCCCCGTCAGGTGAATTCGGCGCCCATGAGGCTTTTGTCCAAGGTTCCCCATTTGGCCAATACCATGTGTCATCTTTTTTGCGGCCACCCAACCAAACGGACTGCTCAAGAAGTAGGGCCGAGTCGAAAAAATTACGTAGAAAAATTCCTTCTAGTGGCTTCGAAATGACCGCGAGGTGGCCATCGGCCGAACCCGCAATCAAGTCTGCTTCATTCCAAGACACTGGCTTTTGCACGAGCAAGAAATGACGATTCTCATGGGCCACCGTGCCAGGAGGCCAATCTGGGCTAGGTGAATCTAGGGTAGGAACAAGACGCTCAAGTTGGGCAGCAAGAGCTCCGGAATTCTGACCATCCTTAGACCACTGAATGACGAAGGGATTTTTCTCACTATTAGGCCGAGCACGGATCACTCCGCTACTACTCAGAGATGCATACGAACCCAAAGCAGTTCCGGGGTTATCAAACTTCCAATCTTCTCCAGAAACCCAAGACCACCCCCCCTTCCCCTGAGCACCCCCACCAATCCAAACACGGCGCAATTCGAGATCGCTAATATCTTTGGAGAGAAGATCAATCTCGGCTTGGGCCGATGGAGTGGCGAGATGGGCACCATGCATTTCGGCAAATTCCGAAGCTTTGGTCCACGTCATTGGAGTATTCACGAAAAAGAGAAAATGACTGCTCCGGTCGATCGTGTTATCCGGGAAACGATCACGACGCCCATTGAAAAGAGCGGTCCGATATTCGGCAAGGCGATCCATTGGAGTCCTAGCATTTTCGATCGCGAGCAAGCGTAGACGTTCTTTTTCAAGCTGGGCCTCAAGCGCTTTTTTTTCCTCTGCCAAAAGGGCCTTTTTTTCTTCGTCGCGCTTCGCTTGCTCGACCTGTGCTTTACGCTCTATTTCATCGTTCTTTTGTTTCAGCTCTTTCGCATCGAGCTCCTTTTTGATTCTATCCTGCTTCTTTTGATAAAGACCCCATGTAAAGATAATGATCGGGATCAAAACCGCAATGATGATAAGATTACGAATGATCGGCCAGTTACTTCCGGCCTGCATCGAGACAGCGGCAGGAGCCACAGATTCCACTGGCGCCGGACGTCTGTCGTTCTCAATCTCAGGAGATGATTTTGGCAATGGTTTGAGACGTGAAGCGGGAGTTCCCTCCCCTTTAGCAAGAGGGACGAGCTTGGGCTTTCCCGATTCTCTCCCTCCAGAATTCGTATCGTGAGTCATCCGACGCTTCAGCATCGTTGCGGGTGCCTTCCTATCGGCTGCGGTGCGCACCGCTTTCTGCCCACTCGCTCCAATATTGGGGAGGACCTTCTCAAGGTAATCCGCCATCTCATCGGCCGACTGAAAACGCAAGGCTGGGTTCCGACGCGTTGCTTTTTTGAAAATCGGGTCCAGCCTCCGGTCGCACTTAGCGATAGAAGAAGGAGGGCTCGCAGGCTCTTCAGGCAACTTCCCCGTGAGGAGTTCGTAAAGAATCACACCAACCGCATAAATATCGGACTGGACTCCAATCGCCTTGGGGTTAGAAAGAATTTCAGGAGCGACATAGCCTGGAGTTCCAAAGATAGGACCCTCTTCCGAATGCTCAGAATCGCTAGCGGCCGCCAAGCCAAAGTCACCGATTTTGGGCTTAGCGCTAGGGTCGAGCAGAATATTTGCCGGCTTAATATCGCGGTGGATGATATTTGCTTCATGCGCGTGCGCGAGGCCACGGCAGATTCCGATGACCAATTTGACAGCGGTCGCCTCATCGATCGCTTTTCCATAACTAGAATGATAAAGCGACTTGCCCGCTACTAATTCCATCACGATAAAAGGCATTCCATTGGCCTCACCAAAATCAAAGATCCCGATCAGATTGGCGTGATTGAGTTTAGCCATGGAACGAGCCTCAGACTCAAATTGATCACGAAATGACGGGTCTTCTCCAAATTCTACCGGCAGTAGCTTGATTGCCACATCCCGGTCCAGAGAGACTTGGGTCGCCTTGTAAACCGCACCCATACCACCGGTCGCAATCAGTGAGGTTACTTCGTAACCATCAAGAAGTTTGCTCAACTCGGAAAGATCCGGTGGATCAAATTGGATTGGTTCGCTCATGGGGTCAGATAAAATATCAAAAGGTGTTAAAACCGTAGGGGGTGGGCAAAACACTGACGGCTCAAACGAAAAGCGGCAATCCTTGATTTTCAAAGATCGCACGCCAATCTTCAAAAACAAAACATCGATGAACGAAGAACTGATTTACGCGACATTGGGAGAAAAAGGCTTCACCCAATTGACTTCCAGGTTTTATGAAAAAATGAGGGAAGATAAGCTCGTTGGCCTGATGTATCCGGACGATGACTGGGAAGGCTCCGAAGAGCGCCTTCGCGACTTTCTTCTTTTCCGATTTGGAGCCGATCAACGCTACCTCATTAAGCGAGGACATCCGCGCCTTCGGGGTCGCCACATGCCTTTTAAAATCGGCATCGCAGAACGCGATCGATGGATGAAACTTATGGGGGAAGCCGCTGAGGAAGTGATCGTCGATTCCGCGATTCGTAAGTCCGTGATGGAATTCTTCGCCCAGGTTGCCGACTTCATGCGTAACCAACCAGAAGCACCCTGTGACCATGCATAACTCACTGATGAAACATCGAGCCCCCGTTCTCATTTTTATCGGGGTAATTTGCGTCGTCTCTATTCTAGATTGGATACACGATTATGGAGCATGGATGATAATTCCAATCAAAGTCGTTAATGGATGGGAAGTTGCCTTGGGTGGCAATCTATCGAGTGACGTTTTAGCAACCCTCGCCACGACCCTGACAGCAGGATTTCTTCACGCCGATGGAAGCCACTTGGGTGGTAATATGCTCTTTCTCTGGCTCTTTGGAGTCGTGGTTTGCGAGCTTTGTGGTTGGCGCTGGATGTTAGCTGCTTTCCTTCTTCCCACAATTGGAGGATCAATCGGCCAGCTCTTATTGGATCCGAAGAGCCCAATTCCGGGGCTAGGAGCCAGCGGCGGAGTAATGGGATTAGAAGGGTTTTACTTTGGTCTAGCCTTCTTACATCCCCGTCCTAGTTCACATGTTTGGCCACTTGCCCGGCCCGTCAATTC
>JAKMGP010000283.1 GCA_022424905.1 Akkermansiaceae bacterium
CTTTCATAGACACCCTTGCTTACTCTCACCCAGCCACTTGGTCAATGGATGTCGAGTGGAATTTTTCACAAAGGCCAAATGACAGGAATGAGAATAGATGCCACGATCCAAAGAATCACCGCCAGAGGAAATCCAGCTCGAAAGAAATCCCCAAATTTATAGCCGCCAGCACCATAAACGAAGGTGTTCGTTTGATAGCCGATTGGCGTTGCAAAACTAGCCGAGGAACCAAACATCACTGCAGCAATAAATGGTTTTGGATCCACCCCAAGCTGAATTCCGACAATAATCACCAGCGGAGTGAGTAAAGCTGCCACCGCATTGTTACTGACCATCTCAGTCAGAATTGCTGACAACAAGTAGAGGAGCGAGATCAAAATACGGGGGTCCATTCCATGGGTCGTTTCAACAACCTTGATCGCTAAAAGGTCAGCGACACCCGAATATTGGAGCGCCTGCCCAAGTCCCAGCATACCAATAATTAAAAATAACACCTTCCATTCGACCGATTGATAAGCCTCGGAAGGATCAATGCATCCTGTCAAAAGAACAAAGACAGCTGCACACAAAGCGACCTGGACAATCGGGATGGGTGGAATCAAATTAATTCCCGAAAGAAGGCCTAAAACCATGAAGGCCAGAATTGCAGCGATTGCAAAGGGCGCTTTTTTGCCGCGAATCGCGACCTCTTTTGGCTCACTCAGATTTACAAAGTCTTTAAGTTCAAAAAGTTGTTGCATCCTTCGAGCCGGCCCTTGCACCAACAAGGTGTCACCAAAGGCCAACTTCACATCCTCAAAACGCTCCTGCAAATTACGGCCACGCCGATGCACAGCCACGATAATCACGCCAAATCGCTGGCGAAAATTGAGCTCCTTAAGGCTTTTGCCTGCGAGGCTTGAATCCGGCCCAATAATCCCCTCCATCATCACTGCCGACTCAGTACGAACGTCCTCAAGGCCCAGCTGATCAGACGCATCCTGGGTAATACCATCCTTTTCGGACAAGCCCATCAAATCACCCAGCCGCCCCTTAATAATGATCTCGTCTCCCTCTTCGAATACCACCTCGTTCAAACTTTCTCGGACCCGGTTCCCATCGCGAACGACATCGATCACCCGCGCTTTTTTCATTTTCTTTAAAGACGACTCAAGAAAGCTCTGGCCGATTAACGGTGACTCTTGAGAGACAAAGGCTCGCGTTATAAATTCGCGAGCATCCTTACTATCAATTAGGGCCGCAAGGGTCACACGATCCGGAAGCAGCTTTTTTCCGATCGTCAGTAAATAGACAAAGGTTACCGCCACGAAAACAATCCCAAGAGGAGTGACATCGAAGAAGCCAAAAGCATAGTTTGGGTCATAGGAAGCGGCGATTCCCGACGCCACCAAATTAGTAGAGGTTCCGATGATTGTAATTGTTCCCCCAACGATTGCGGCATAGGAGAGCGGAATCAGATACTTGGAAGCAGCCCAGTCCTTACGGCGACAAATCCCTAGAACGATAGGAAGAAAAACCACTACCACCGGAGTATTATTCATAAATCCGGAAAGTCCCGCCACGATTACGATCATTATGACTAACATCCGTGTCGGACTAGTTCCGGCTGTCCGCTCAAACCAATGACCCAGAACCTCAATAACTCCCGTTCGCTCCAAAGCGGCACTCAGCACAAACATGCAAGCTACCGTAATCGGCGCTGGATGAGCAAAAACTCTTAAAGCATCGGCGTTGAATCTCCGCAAGGCGTTCGTCAAAGCCTCTCCTTCCAGTCCCGGGGCAGGAGACGGAACCGCGATTGGAAGCACCCCAATCAAAACGCAAGTAACCAGCGCACCTAATGCGACCACCTCAGGAGAGACCCACTCCTTAATAAAGCTTGTAAAAACAAGAAGGACTAAAACGCCAAGCGCAATCTGTTGCCAAGTTTCAACCATGGAGATGTGGGAAGATTGTGCCTCGCCATCTCCTTTCAGGAAACCTTAAATCACTTTTGTGTTAAATCCGCATCTCCCAGAGGCTTCTCCAGATCTTGGTCCGTATCATACGCGCCAGCATCGTGCCAATGGCGGATGCAACTTTCATCGAGCCTGTCTCGAATTATCACAGTCCCTTTGGCTTCAGGAAAAACCTGCCCAAGCCATTCTCCAGCTGAATAAAGCTTCTATGATCCCCGAACAAGCCGCACCCTACCCCGCACTTGTCTGGTTTTTAGCCCATCGTAAGAACCATCTTTTCATTGGGAATCCAGTTCGCCATTTTCAACACTTGGCTTCCCGGATGTCCGGAGATCATTCCAAACTTCGCAGCTGGAGAGCCTGGGCTTGTTTTCATTTGGCCGAAATTTCACTACCGAGGTCTGACTTCCCCCGTGATCAGCAACAAATTGATCAGGAACAGCTCCAAATTCCCGTTTTTAGGGATATCGAAAAAAAACTACCTTCTTGTGACTCATCAACCTTGTCTGTCGCTAAAGCTCTCGCTAAAAACTCGGCCGTCACGCGCCCATAGCTCAACTGGATAGAGCATCGCACTTCTAATGCGGGGGTTGCAGGTTCGAGTCCTGCTGGGCGTGCCACTTTTTCTTCCATGTTTATTGTCTTTGAGGGGATCGACGGAACCGGCAAGTCCACCCAGGTCAAGCTGCTTGCCGAGGCATTCAGGGCGAAAGGAAGAGAAGTCATTGTATCAAAGGAACCAACCGATGGACCACACGGAACTCGCCTCCGGCAATCGGCTGAGACCGGGCGACTCTCCGCTCAAGAAGAGCTTGATCTTTTCCATCTTGACCGCCGTGAGCACGTCGAAACGCTGATCAATCCAGCTTTGGCGCGAGGCGCCGTAGTCCTACTCGACCGCTACTACTTTTCAACAATGGCTTACCAAGGCATTCGCGGTTTCGATCCAAGCGAAATTCGCAGAATTAACGAGAAATTCGCGCCGCTTCCAGACCTCGTCTTTATTCTCGAACTCAATCTCGACCTCGCGCTTTCTCGAATTGGTGTCAGAGACGGCGAGGCAAATGAATTTGAACAACGCGATGCTCTGCAAAAATGCCATGATGTCTTCGCCTCCCTAACAGACGAATTTGTGTGCCGTATTGATGCCGAGCAACCTCCAACAAAGGTTCACGGGAAAATCTTAGAATATCTCGAGCTCTGATTGCAGAGGAATCTCTTGTCATGACAAGCGATTAGGGCGAAGCTTCTTGGCATCATGACTGACGCATTTGCAGACACCCCTGATGCCAGTTCGGCTGCCGACGATCTCCGCGCCGCCGCCGAAGGCAAAACCCCCGAACACAAGCCATCTAAAACCGAGCAAAACGCCCTCGCCCTGAAACAAGCTGCGGCACAGAAGGCAGCCCAATTCCGTGAAATAGCTGGAGAAAAAGCCAACGACCTCAAATCGGTAGCGAGCGAAAAAATCGAAGCAATTCGTGAGGGAGCCGGTGAAACTGCCGCTCAACTCAGAGGAGCAGCGACTGATCAGTGGGAGGATACCCGCGAAAAAGCACGAGAACTCCACGTCACCATGGAAGATTATGTTCGGGAAAACCCAACCAAAGCAATTCTGGCCGCAGCAGGGGCAGGATTTGTTCTCGGGCTCCTGATCCGCCGCTAAACGAAAAATATGGGGTTTGGCCAAAAAAACTCTTCATCTGACGACAGTTCGTCTGGGTTGAAGGAGGAACTTGGAGCTTTTGTTGATAAGGCTTCAGCCCACACTCGTGTGCGCGCTGAGCTTTTCATGATTGAAGCCAAAGAGGCTGCGGAAATCTATGGATATAGGTTATACCTTTCTGTCATCGGGGCGGTCTCCTTTACAATCGGATATTCTTTATTCTTGGTCGGAGTGATCGGTTTACTTGGCTTCTTTCTAGATGGATCTTCGTTTTCATTGAAGAATTGGGCCGGCGTAACGCTCAGCATAGCACTTCTCCATTTGATTCTTGGAGCAATTTTATTCAAAAAGAGTAAGAAGTTCAGCAAGGACAGCCCAATCTTCGAATACACTCGAAACGAATTTAAAAAAGACCAGCAATGGACCAGGCAGAAAAAGAAGCCCTAATCAGAGAACTGGATCAACAGCGTGAGGATCTTTCTAATCGCTATCACGGGCTTCGAGTGGAATTAGACCCCGCATATCAACTTCGTTTATCAGTCAAAAAGCACCCGAAACGCTGGGCAGCAGCAGCAGCAGGAGTAACCTTCCTTGGGATGAGGCTCCTCCGCAGTAAGAAAGTGATTTACGAAGACCAGCGGAAAAACAGGAGCCTCCTTTTTCGCACGGGGAAACTGGTCTTCAATCTCGCCCGCCCAACACTCACGACGATGGCCCTGAATTACGCCCGTAAATACGCTGAAGCGCATTTGCACCCGGAACAGGAGAATTCGATGCTTGGCGGCCCGCCACAAAAGTGATTTCTCTTCGTGGTCAATTTCCTACTTTCCTTCTTTTAATCACACACACCATCCATGTCAGAACACGAAGTCCTCGCCCACGTTGACGAGTATCTCCAGATCGGGATCGAATACGATTGCTCCGATATCCACCTTCCGACCGGCTATCCTCCTGCTTGGCGGCGATTCGGAACCCTTTCTCCCATCTGGGACACCCATGCGCCTCTCACGGCTGCAGACACAGAACGTCTCGCACGTTCATTCCTAGATGACAAAAGATGGTCACACCTTCAAGAAATCGGCGATGTGGATTTCGCTTACCAGAACACCGCTGGCCGTTTTCGTGCCTCAGTTGTGAAGCAACGTCTTGGATACGAAATCGTTTTCCGAATCATCTCCACTACAATCCGAACGATGGAAGACCTCGGCCTTCCCATCGAGCACATCAAGCCCCTCACTCGCTATCAAAATGGTTTGATTCTCATCACTGGTTCGGTGGGTTCGGGTAAGTCCACAACCATGGCTGCCCTCGTTGACTTTATTAATAAAGACCGCGAAGACCATATCCTTACTCTTGAAGACCCGATCGAATATGTTTTTGAATCGCAGGGTTGCCACGTTAACCAACGTGAGGTTGGGGCCCATACCGAATCATTCCCACGTGCCTTGCGTGGAGCACTCCGAGAAGATCCCGACATCATCATGGTCGGAGAGATGCGAAATCTGGAAACAATCCAGCTTGCACTCACTGCGGCAGAGACCGGTCACCTCGTTTTAGCCACCCTGCACACTGGCAACGCACCTCGAACGCTTGATCGAGTTCTCGACGTTTTCCCTGTTGAGCAGCGAGATCAGATTCGCATCATGGTTTCCGAATCATTGCGCGGCGTTCTATCCCAACAGCTCGTACCGAAGGCTGACGGCAGTGGACGCGCTCTGGCGCTCGAGTTACTCGTCAACACCGCTGCCGTCGCGGCAACGATCCGTGACGGAAAAACCTTCATGCTTCCAGGTATCATGCAGACCGGCAAAAACGTCGGCATGATCATTATGGATGAATCACTCCGGAATCTCTACACTCAGGGGCTCGTCTCCCAAGAGGAAGTCATGTTCCGCTGCGAAGATAAGCAGCAGATGAAACTCTTCTTCCAATCCTAATTTCACCTCATAAATACCACACTTTTTGGCATGGCTAAAATTGACCGTCTTTTCCAATACCTCGTCTCTTCAGGCGGGTCCGATCTCCACCTTTCAGAAGGTGCCCCTCCAAAGGTTCGCGTTCATGGCGGAGTCTCCGTAATCCCCGAAGAGGCCATTCTTGATGGCGAGGATTTTAAAGAGCTCCTCTCTGAGATTTGCGAACCGGGCCCTTTTGCGCAATACCTCGAATGCGGGGATCTTGACTTCGCCTATGAAATGGATGAGCAATCCCGCTTCCGTTGTAACTACATGAAACAACAGAACGGACTCGCTGCCGTTTTTCGTCTTATCCCTACCGAAATCGCCTCGATCGAGGACCTAAACCTACCTCCTGTTATTAAGGAATTTGGCCATATGCGGTCCGGGCTCGTATTAGTGACTGGACCAACCGGATCTGGAAAATCAACCTCACTCGCGGCATTGATCGACTACATCAACAGTAATTTCAATCGTCACATCATTACAATTGAGGAGCCTATTGAGTTTGTTCATAGCAGTAAAAGCTCTATCATCACACAGCGTGAAGTGCCCATCCAAACCCCAGAATTCTCCGACGGCTTACGGGCCTGTCTCCGAGAAGATGCTGACATCGTTCTGGTTGGTGAGATGCGTGACCTCGAAACTATCTCACTCGCTCTGACCGCAGCAGAGACCGGCCTTTTGGTTTTTGGAACCCTGCACACCAACAACGCTCGAAAGACGGTTGACCGTATCATTGACGTTTTTCCTTCCGATCAACAATCGCAAGTTCGAACCATGCTCGCTGCTTCGCTTCGAGGCGTCGTTGCTCAGCTTCTCTGCAAACGCGTCGATAAACCAGGTCGAGTCGCTGTAAACGAAATCCTTTTTGCAACTCCAGCAGTCGCTGCAATTATTCGCGAAGGTGCCACACAGAAGCTCTATGATGTCATCATTGGAGGAAAAGCTCTAGGAATGCAATTTATGGATGATGCCATTTTTGAAAAGCTTGAATCTGGCATGATCTCGCCACAGGAAGCCTACATGAAATCGATCGAGAAGGGTCGCTTTGCCCCTTACCTCCCCGAAGAGGATAAGGCTCTCGCGAACTCCGGGGGAGGAGCCGCCTAAGCGGCACCATATAGTCTCATTTACAAGAAAACCAGAGGGTGAATACTCTCTGGTTTTTCTTATTCGATCGTGAACTATTTCGCGCTTTCCTTGAGTAAACGAAGTCGTTCGAACGCACTTCCATCAGCGATTACCTCTCGGCCCTTTACCAAACCATCTTCTAGGTTATTGGCGAGCCCAGCACAGGCCATTGCCGCAGCGGCATTCAGAAGAACCATGTCACGCTTCACCCCTTTTTCTCGACCGGCAAGAATGTCCTCTAAGATCTTGGCATTCGCAACCGCATCGCCACCCTGCAAATCTTTCACTTCTGCAATATCGAGACCGAAGTCGGAAGGCTTCACCTCCTCGTCAACTTGCTTCTGATCACGCCCCGATTTACAAATCCGAGTTGGCCCCATCAGGCTCATTTCATCGACTGAGCGACCATCCATAGTTGCCCCGTTTACCACCCAAGCACTACCGCGCCCCAATCGCTGTAGAATTTCGGCAAATACCGGGCAAAGATCATGATCAAAAACCCCAACCAACTGGCACTCGGGATTCGCGGGATTCAGAAGAGGACCTATAAGATTAAAGATTGTTTTACGCCCCTCCTGAGCAAGCATTTGCCGAACTGGGACAACGGCCCTGAAGGCCGGATGATATTTTGGAGCGAAAAGAAAACCCACACCCGCTTTTTCAAGGCACGCACCGACTTTCTCGGATGGCAGGTCAATCGAAACACCCAAAGCTTCCAAAACATCTGCACCGCCACTCTTCGATGTGATACCCCGATTTCCATGCTTAACAACCACCCCCCCAGCTGCGGCAACCAAAAACATACTTGTCGTCGAGACATTGAAGAGATCAAGCTTATCTCCCCCAGTGCCACAAACATCAATTGTCGGACCATTGAACGAATGATCATAAAAAGAAGGCCTTTCGGCCTTCTCAAGGAAGAGTGAAACAAACCCCGCAATTTCCGAAGCGCTTTCCCCCTTTTCCGCCATTGCTTTCAAAAAGTGAGCCTTCTTAGCAACATCCCCCGATTCATCCAAAAGGAAATCAGCCGCGGCAGCGATTTCCCGAGGCGTTAATTCCTCCCCCTGGTTGAGATGATCTATCAAGCTTTCCATAAAGCAGAGAGTAACATAATTGCAGATTGATACCAAGTAGTTCACTTATCATCCCGCTCTCTCGGATCCCGTAAAGTCGAACGTCGCTGACCCGCGATTCACCTAGAAGGACACTTTGTGATATCTTAACCACGATCCGGTCGCCTAATCATCCACCACAATTCCATCTTTAATCGTCAAAACACGATCCCCCAAAGTTGAAAGACTGGTGTCATGAGTGACAACAACCAAAGTAGCTTTCCGCTCTTCCACGACTTCCATCAAAATATTCATAATCTCTTCGCCATTCGCAGAATCGAGATTCCCGGTCGGTTCGTCGGCAAAGATGATTGACGGAGAATTAACAAGCGCTCGAGCAATAGCAACGCGTTGTTGCTCACCACCTGAAAGCTCCGCAGGCAAATGATTAAATCGCTCTGAAAGACCAACTCGACACAAGGCTGACTTAGCAAGCTCGCGGTCTGCCTTGAGCCCAATCAATCCAGGCACCATTACATTTTCAATTGCAGTCAGCTCCGGCAATAGAAAGTAATTTTGAAAAATATAACCAATTTTTTCGTTCCTTAAGCTCGCCTGATTACTTGATGACAATTGATAAAAATCTGCTCCATCAATGAGCACGCGTCCCTCGTGAGGATTCTCCAACCCCGCCAAGGTATACATTAAAGTCGTCTTTCCAGCTCCACTTGGACCACACAAAAACACCTTCTCTCCAGACTCAATTGTCAAATTGACCCCCCGAAGAACCTCTATCTTGTTCTTAGCCAGAGTATAAGAACGATAGACCTGATCAGCCTGAATCATCGGCTACCGATACTCTCGATGGTTTGGAAGATTGCGGTAATCATGAGATAGGCCATCGAGCCAATCAGCACCGCCATGACCAACAAAACAGCCGGCATAATCAAAGCCATAATTGCCTGAAGGGAATTGTTAAGCTCCTTATCAAAGCGATCCGCAGCCTTTCTAAGCGATTTATCGATCTTACCAGTTTGCTCGCCAACCGAGACCATATCAATCAGAAGCGGAGCAAAAGCACCGGTCCGGCTGAGCGAAGCCGAAAGCGATCGACCATCACCAACCCATTCGAGCATTTCACCCAGATGCTTCTGCAGGTAGAGATTCGGAGTGGCCTCCTTTGTGAGTTCAAGAGCCCTTAAAAGCGGGAGTCCATTACCCACGAGGTTTGCCATTGTCTCCAAAAATTGAACGTAAAAACGATGCTCAATGACTCTCCCGAAAAGGGGAAGTTTGAGCTTCACCCGGTCCCAAGTTGGCCGGTTAGCCTCATTTTCTTTCCATGCCTTGAAGAGGACCAAACTCGCCGCGATCACCAAAAGGATGACAATCCACCATTTCATAAAGAAATCGGAAGTCCCCATGAGGAGCTTCGCACCGAGTGGAATTTGACCACCGGCACTACTTTCGATCAGGCCAGTTAGCTGAGGAATAAGCTGGGTCACAAAAACAATTCCCACCCCGACGCCAGCCAAAACCAAAAAACAGGGATAAATCAGCGCGAGGACGACCTTACCCTGGAGTTCTTGCAAGGTTTTGAGGTAATGGGCTTGGCGCTCCAGGATTGTATCGAGCGCACCGCTTGCTTCCCCTGCAGCTGCGAGATTACAGTAAAGAGAGCCAAAACTTGGACTCACACGTTTCAAGGCCGACGAAAAACTGTTACCATCCCGGACTAGCTGACGAATCTTAGAAGAAACCACCTTGAGGTTACCCAGCTCTTGACGATTTTCCATCGCTTTGAGAGCAGGCTCAAGCTGTAACCCAGCAGCCAGCATATCCGAGAGTTCCTCCGTGAAGAGCACAATTTCACCACGCTTGAGCTTAATTGGCCCCTCGGGAATAGCCTCCTCTTCCTTAACTTTCGCTGCTCCTGCTACTCCTGGAACACTCTTCCCTTTGGCCTCTTTAGGTGAAACCTCGCTACTCGCATTCTCACTCATCGAGACCGGCTGCAGTCCCTTCCTGCCAAGTTGGCGAAGCGCTTCGCCCCGATCCCCCGCATCAAGAGACCCTGACACCACCGAACCACCTCCGTTGAGCGCTTTGTAAGTAAAACTTGCCACCTTTTTAAATCTTAGAGTTTTAGTGGCCCGATGCTAGATCAGTTGCAGTTACCGAGACGACCTCCTCGATCGTTGTCACACCTTTCATGACCTTACACCAACCGTATTCTCTCATGGGAATATAACCATCCTTCACCGCCTGCGCTTTCAAAGTAGGAGAGTCAGAGTTCTTTGCCACGAGCTCCTCCATTTCATTCCCAATGAGAATCACCTCGTAAATCGCTAAACGCCCAGAGAAACCGGTATTTCGACACTTATCACAACCAACCGGCTCATAGGCCTGCCCCGTCACATAATCCGGAATTCCGAGCCGAGCACGCTGATCAAATGGGACATCTACCGGTGTTTTACAATGATTGCATAAACGCCTTACCAATCGCTGAGCTAGGAACGCCCGAACTGAAGCGGCGACCAGGAAAGGCTCAACTCCCATATCTACTAATCGGCTAATCCCTCCGAGAGCATCGTTAGTGTGCAAGGTCGAGAACACAAGGTGCCCGGTAAGGGAAGCCCGGATCGCAATCTCGGCAGTTTCGAGATCACGAATCTCACCGAGCATCACAATATTTGGGTCGGCACGCAGGATGGAACGGAGCCCACTTGCAAAAGTCAGACCAATCTCACTTTTAACCGCGATTTGCATCACGCCCTCCAGCTTGTTCTCGACTGGATCCTCAATCGTTACAATCCGGGTATCAGAGGTATTTAATTCACTTAGAAACGAGTAGAGACTTGTCGATTTACCAGAACCAGTCGGCCCCGTGATTAAAATAATTCCGTTAGGAAGACTTAGAATGCTCTCAATTTTTTTGAGGACAAAATCCTCCATCCCAAGTAGCTCCACATTGAACTTTTCTTGGTTCAAAAGACGCAAACTCACAGACTCTCCCTCGACCGTTGGGACGGTAGCAACACGAACGTCGATTGAGGACCCTTCGAATTGAAGATTGATTCGACCATCCTGAGGGAGTCGCCGCTCAGCAATATCGAGCTTCGACATGATTTTTAATCGTGCAATAACCGAAGATTGCAGCGATTTAATTTGATCAGGAACAGCAATATCAATCAGGCTCCCGTCGACACGATAACGAATTCGAAGATTGTCCGCTAAAGGTTCAACATGAATATCAGTCGCCTTCTGGTCGAGGGCTTCTCGGATGATTTGATTGACAAATTTGACAACGCTAGCCTCTTCGTCCTCAACCTCGTCAATGACGCTGGCCTCATCCTTCATTTCAAGGTTATCCAGATCGAGATCCCTCCCTTCGAGAAGCTGCTCAAACGTGTCAGCACCAACGCCGTAGAGCTTCCGGAGAGCCTCATGCACCCGGCGACGCGAAGCCATGTGCCACACGATTGGCATCTCAATCGCCTGAGCAGCTGCCTGACGCGCCATTAAATTAAGAGGGTCGTAGGTTGCCATATGCAAACGCACGCCTGCTCCCTCGCCTTCAATCTCAAGCGGAAGAACACGATATTTGAGGGCAACCTGCGGTCCACAAGCAGCACGAAGGAGTAAAGGATTTTCGAAAGCCTCAATCTCAGCTAGCCACTCCATATGGAGATCCTGTGAGAGCTGCTGCATGTAGGGCTCCTCGTCAACCAGACCACTGTCAAGGATGTCGTCGAGAGGAGAACTTTGGCGATGGCTAGCCTCATCCACTGCTTCCTGAAGAGCGGTGAGGTCGGAGCAACCGGTTTGGCGGGCAGGCTGGAGTAGGAGCTCGGTCATTTGTTGTGTAAGTATTGATAAAACGCTCGCGGTGGAAAGTTCTGTCTGCCCCAATGTTGATGAATTCGAACTTTTCGCAAGCAAAGTGATTTTCGTTTGCGCGATTAGTTCCTTCAGAGTAATCTCCATTACTGCCTGATACGCCAGAAGTGGTTGATTGGCCGACCCGATATTATTAAAAATGGGGGTTGCCCCAGAGATTCAATGTCATGCCTTCGTTGGAAGACTGCGATTTGATGGAAACCCCCAACCTACTGGGCTTCGGGAATGCGGCTCATGCGCCACGGACGGTTAGGCAGTAATCCTAAAACCCGCTCTTACCGGAGCGGGTTTTTCGTTACCCGAACCCAGTGCCACTAACGGACCGGGAACCCGCCCGATTGGAATCGGCGGCGCTGTTGGTGGAGCTCCCACCTACTCGTGGCGCGGCCCAAAACCTCATTTTTAATAGAGAGAGCACTCCAATTCAGTGCTTTTTCTCGATCTTTCCGGGCAAAATGGATCTCACCCATGGTGTCAAGGTAGGCTGCCGATTGAGGCTTCATTTCTAATGCCTTCATTAAATATGCCTCGGCCTCTTCTAAACAACGATTAGCACGGGATGCTAACCAGGCAAAATTGTTGTAAGCATTGTCATCTTTCGGAAACCTCCGGATTACTTCTCGGGCATACTCTGCAGATTGGGCGAAGAGCTGGTCGTGCAACTCGATTAACCCAACTTCTCGTAGGACTGGAAAAAGTTCATTCGCGAGATAGCCGTCGCGGGGAAGAATACGGTGGGCTTCAGAAAATGCTGTGACCGCACCAGCGATATCCCCCTTCTCCATTGCGACCGCACCTTGGGCCACCAAGACTTGAAACCGGTCTCTCATTAGAAAAATCCCACCAGTTACTCCGGCGTAACTTGAGGTCAAAGCTGCCACTTCTCGGTAAGCAAGTGCTTCTCTCCAATTACGAAGAGTCGCAGCACCAGCCGAGAGACCTGCGATGATGTCGTCAATCCCACTATAATCTCCAGGAAGGGGAATAAGCTCACTCCTCAAAAGCGCCCCACGCAAACTTTGGTGACTCTCGCCTATAAATCCCACCTGAAGTTGCTGGGCGGCGATCCCCTCAAGATCTTTCACGGTTCCTCCCGAAAGAACTCGCGCACGTTCGATCATTTCCTTCCACCCATCTTTACCTGCTAATTTGAAAGCTAACCCTTTCTGCATCATGAAAACTGAACTTACAGTCTCAGCTTGAAATTCGACCCTTTCGAGATTTTCGATGGCATCATGAATTCGCCCCCCATCAAGCGCGATAAGGTAGCGAAGAAAATTACTGTCAAATCCTAGCTTTGACTGCTCCTCACAAATACGAACCAACTCGCTTTCCCGATTACGGTATTGAAGAATCTGAAATAATTTCTTCAAACCATCCAGAGCCTCTTCGGATTTCAAGACAGTCAAAACTACCCTTTCAAAAACTTCGTCGTACTTCTTTGGAGAAACTAGCAAATGACGGTTGGAAAACGAACACGTCAAAGCCAGTCGCTCGTTCATCGATATTTTTGGCATCATTTCCTCAAGGAGATTGAAGACCCAAATATGCTCTTCATCACTGTAAAGCATCTCACCTAAAAAGACCGAAGCGGTTGCATCATGTTCCTCGATTTCCCGCGCGACGGCATTCACGACCGAAAGGGGCGCTGAGAAATAAATTTCGCGAGCTAAGGCTGAATGACTAATTTCGGGCTTCCCTCGAGCAGCGTCAAACAAAGCTAAAGCGACCGCTTTCGCATCCACGACCCTCCCGCGCCCTTCTAAAAATTCAACTGCGGAAATCATACGATCGGTCTCAATCCCACGCCCCTCACTCTGCAACTCCTCTTCAACCTTCAAAGAAAGTGAGGCAATCCAATCTTCCAGCTCCAATGCTTCCGGCACTCCAATCAAGTCTTGGGCATTAAGATATTCCTCTTGCATCAAAAAGTAACTAATCTTTGCTGCCAAATATCCATCTCCCAGCCGCTCAACAACCTCGGTTCCCCGCCCCATACGAAACAAATTCATTCGGGCCTCGCGCTCCTCGCCCTCCTGTTTACTGAGATAAAGAATAGACTCGTAGGCTTTTTTCTTAGCCTCACCATTCCCTCGATGATCTGCGAGAGTCCATTTAATGTAGTTCTGCACCGGAAGTCCAAGCTTCCCAATTTCAAGAAGATACTCGAAGTAAGGCTCAAAATCACCTTCGACCAGCGCCGCGATCACCTCTGCGGAACGATCGCCCAACCGACTCGCTTCTTTCCGAAGCAATTCAGCATCACCTTTGACCCGGAGATATCCTAAATAACGCTGAGAATTTTCTGCTGGATCGGCCTCCCGAAGCCGCTCCAATTCCTCATCCAGCCCCCCCGTCACATCGAGGAGATGCCCGAGACGAATGATATGGTCATACTTATCGCTCAGGCCCAAAATTTCCTTAGCTTCATCAAATTTCTCATCATTCAAATACCCCCGAACGATTCGAGGCATATACTGAGCGATCATAGCATCCATTCTCGAGACCACTCGATCACTCTTCTCGACACGGCGGAGTCTTAAAATTAAGTCAAATTCTTCGAGAGAGCGTAATTGCTCCAGAACCGCAACCCGACCACGCGGTGAAGACTCCAAATATTGATCGATTAATACTAAAACCTTTCCTGAAGTGTCGGGCGTGATTCCGAGAAGGAGCTTCTGAGTCAACACGGATGCTCTGGCCGCAATTTCCGGATCTTCGTTTTTAGAAAGCTCGTCTAGCAAAGAAAGAGCCTCCTCCCCAGTCTCCCAGATCTCGTTCATTGCCTCCACTCGAACTCCATAGTCTTGTGAACCAAGTGCCTCGCGCCACCTTTTCTTCTGATCGGGAGTGATCACCGCAGCCGAAGCAGAAAAGCCCAGCGCAAAAAGCGTGCTTAAAATCAGCAAAAAATTATTCATCTTAGTTGGATACTACAAAGGTGCTATTTTTTCTCAACCACGCAAGAAATCTCATCCGAGAAGTTCATCCCAGGTTAGTGATCCCGCTAACCACGGCCACGAATCAACCGAATCAGAATAAAAATCACTAGAATTCCCACCAGAACGCCCGACAGCATTAGGGAATACTTCGAAACAGGGAAAACCTCATCAAAAACCCCGAACTCCAACAATTTGGACTCATATTCAGGAGCAATGAACCTTCCAAAGATGAAGAAAATTCCGGCGGATGCCGAAAGACCCCAAGTTGCTGACAATTGACGCTTTTTCATTTTCCGATACAAAAATTATTAAAAATCTCACCCAAAATCTCCTCAGCATCAACGATACCGGCAATTTCACCAACTGCAGTAAGAGCTTCCCTTAGATCGAGAGCCGTCAATTCAGGCTCATCACCCGCCTTCAAAGAGGCAATTGCCCGACTCAAGGACGCTTGAGCACGGGTCAAGCATGCCTGATGCCTTGCATTAACCGCAACGGAATGATCCCCCCAGTGGGCCTCATCAAGCGATAACAATTCAGCGATCGCAATCTCTAGATCTTCAAATCCATCACCCGATTCACAAGAAATCCTTAATCCTCTCACCTCAGCCCAACTAGCATCTTCGAGATCTGATTTATTGAGAATATCAAGTCTCCGAGCTCCGTCAGGAATATTGATCTCAGCCGATTCCGCCAAAGATTCGCTGAGGTCTCGGATCACCAAAACTAAATCAGCGCGGGCCACCTGACCATGGGTCATTGCTATTCCCTCTTGTTCGATTTCGTCACTAGATTCTCTCACTCCCGCCGTGTCGATCAATCGGAGGGGAATACCCCGCAAATTCACCACTTCCTCAATCGTGTCTCGAGTGGTCCCTTCCCGGGAATTCACAATCGCACGCTGATATCCCAACAACCGATTCAGTAAGCTAGATTTACCAACATTGGGTTTACCAAAAATCACGGTCCGAACACCTTCTCGTAAAATCCGACCCTGATCCGCAGTTGCCAGCAAGCCAGCAATCAAATTTGACTGTTCTCGCAGTGCCTTGCAAAGCACCTCTCCAACTTCCGGGTCGATATCCTCTTCGGGAAAATCAATAAAAGCCTCCACATGGGCTGTCGCTCCAAGCAACTTTGCGCGAATTTCCTCACAAGTTCTCCCGAGCCTGCCATCTAATTGTTCATTTGCAGAACGCAAAGCCAACGAGGTCTGCGCCGAAATCAGATCCATGACTGCCTCGGCTTGAGTCAAATCCATCTGCCCATTCATAAAGGCCCTCTGAGTAAATTCTCCCGGCCCAGCCGGGGTTGCTCCTGCCTCCACAAACCGCTCTAAAACACGCCGCGTCACCATGATTCCACCGTGCCCTGTGAACTCAACGACATTTTCACCAGTGTAACTCCCTGGCCCCTCAAATGTGATTAGTAATCCCTCATCGATCACCCGACCGGCATTATCGTAAACGGAACGCAAACCCACCCTCCTTGGCTCGGGCAAACGTTTACCCTTTATGACCGATGTCGCGATTTCAAAGGCGCACGAACCAGAAAGCCGGATCACCGAAACCGCACCCATTCCGGGAGGGCTTGCGATAGCGACAATCGTTTCTGACATCCGAATTAGCCTAAAAGAACCTTATCCAACTCTTCAAGGCACCGTTTATTTTGCTCCGGTGTTCCGATCGAAATCCGAACCCACTCGGGCAGCTTATAGCCACGCATAGCCCGAACGATAACCCCTTTCTTTAAAAGCTCAGCGAAGACACGATCTCCGTCACCCACGTTTACAAGTACGAAGTTTGCATGACTTGGGACAAATTCCCAATCTCGCTCCACAAAGGAAGACTCAAAAAAACTCCGACCAATCGCATTATTACTTACCGTCGCAGATATGTGCTCATCATCTTGAATTGAAGCAAGAGCAGCAGCCTGAGCAATCGCATTAGCATTGAAAGGTTGGCGTGACCGGTTAAGTAAACCCGCCACTTCTGAATTTGTTATCCCGTAACCAATCCTCAAAGCCGATAGCCCCTGTGCTTTCGAAAAAGTTCTCATCACGCAGACGTTACGACCTTCTTTGACATAACGGATCACATCTGGGGCCTCTTCGAGAAACTCGTGGTATGCTTCATCAAAAACCGCGATTACGTGGTCAGGCAATCCAGCCATGAACCGGTCAATTTCCTCCTGCCCCACCAAGGTTCCAGTCGGGTTATTTGGATTAGCGATAAAAACGAGCCGCGTCTCCGGGGTAATTGCATTGAGCATTGCATCAAGATCGTGAACAAAGCCAGGGTCCGGGACCTCAATATAATCAGCCCCGAAAAGCGTCGCCATTAATTTGTAAACCACGAAAGCGTGCTCTGCCGCGATTAGCCCAGCTCCTGGTTTCAAAAAGGAATGGCACAGCAACTCGATGATTTCATTAGAGCCATTACCAAGAACGATATTCTCGAAAGCAACTCCGTGCTTCTCTGCAAGCGCAGTTCTCAAGCGATACCCGCCGCCATCAGGATAAATATGGGCATTTCCGATTGCCTCAGCCATTGCAAGTTTCGCCTTAGGAGAAGGCCCCAAGGGATTTTCGTTACTGGCAAGCTTTACAATCTCATCAGGTTCCAAGCCCAACTCACGTGCTGTCTCCTCGATCGGCTTCCCCGGCTCATAAGGGACCAAATCGCATACCCACTGATTCCCATAACCCGTAATGCTCATGGCGCGAAACTAGCGGACTTCCTCTTCACCGCAAGCCCGATTGGAAACAAGCCGAGTTAAGCCTTCACTCCCGTGTAAATTGAAGCAATCCCACCACTCAGAGGCCGACACTCGCAATCCTGAAAATCAGCATTTTTAAAGAGCTCAATCATGCTCTCACCATAGGGGAACTCACCAATCGAACCTGCAAGATATTGGTAGGCGCCCCCTTGACCAGTCAGCAATCCAGCCACTTTCGGGAGGATTTTGTTTAAATAAAGCCCGTAGGGCTTTTTAAGAATCCCCCTCGGTTGTGAGAAATCGAGAACTAACAAGTGCCCACCCGGTTTAATCACCCGGCCCATTTCCCGAAGAGCCTCCTGCCAATTCTCCATGTTGCGGAGACCAAAAGCTGCCGTTACGACATCGAAAGTGCCATCCTTAAAGGAAAGATTCATGGCATCCTCAACTTGGGTCTCTTGCACGCCTCCTTCCGTCGCATGAGCCAACATTTCAGGACAAAAGTCCGTCCCCAAAACCTTGGCCCCGGGACACTTTTTTTGAATTTCGAGAGCAAGGTCTCCAGTTCCTGTCGCGACATCAAGCACGTGCTCCGGTTTCCAGCGACTCACGATCCGCCCCACTTTCCTCCGCCAAAGGATATCCGTACCTATACTAAGAACATGGTTAGTAAGGACATAGCGGTCTGCAATCTTAGCAAACGCTCCTTTGACGAATTTAGGGTCTTGTCCGCTCATGAATAATCTTAAGACGGTGGCTCGGGGAGAACATCGACGTAAATCCCAGGATCGCTACCCGGAATCTCAATCGCACCTACTGCTTTAGCATAAAATTCTTTAGGACCCACGCCACCGATAACGGCATAAGCGTAGCCTGCTTCTCGTTGGGCTTCGAGAGCTCTGAACAACAAAGCCTTCCCTAACCCAAGTCCTCGCGCTGACTCAGCCACTCCTGTTGGCCCAAAATACCCCTTCGCCGTTGTTTCATAACAGGAGAAACCAAGGATCTCTTTACCCTGAGTCGCTATAAAGCAAGCCACTGGCTGTCGCGAAAAAGCGACCTGCACCTCACTCACCCACTTCGGGGAGAAGTGAGCCCGCACGAATTCCTGAACAAGGTGAAGTTCGTAAGCACCTGGCCGACGCAACACCACCCCATTTTCCATGAGTTTTGTGTAAAGGCCCTGACTTTCCGGCAAATCATAAAGCCGCACCAACATATCAATCATTGTGCCAATAGGGTCACATTCATCGATTTAAAAATCCATCTGTAAATTTCACCGATTAACAAATTGATCGACCGAGTTGAGATGATCAGTTTAGCAGCTGGGTTTCAGCCAAAAGACGGTAAGTCCCATCCTTCGCCATGAGCTCGGAATGACTTCCGTCTTCTACGAACTTTCCGTCCTTTAAGACCAAAATCTTGTCTGCACTCTTCACGGTGCCAAGGCGATGGGCTATAATTAGGCTGGTTCGTCCCCTCATCAACTCATTCAGAGCCTCCTGCACGAGACGTTCGCTTTCGGAATCCAAGGCACTCGTAGCTTCGTCGAGCAAGAGAATTTTAGGATCAGCCAAGACAGCACGGGCAATCGCGATACGTTGACGCTGACCCCCGCTCAATTTTACACCTCGAGGCCCCACGATGGCATCGTAACCCTCGGGAAATTCATCGATAAAGTTGTGGGCGTTAGCTTTCTGAGCAGCCTCCATGATTTCTTCCTCGCTTGCCCCGGGACGTCCATACTCAATATTTTCACGAATTGTCCCACCAAACAAGAGAACCTCTTGGGGCACCACCGCCATGGCCGCACGACGCGTCGAAACCGGAATATCCCCGGCATCTTTCCCATCAAACAAAAGACGACCCTCGTCCCCTTCATAAAACCCAAGTAAGAGCGAGAAAACGGTCGACTTCCCTGCGCCGCTGGGGCCAACAATCGCAATCCGATCACCCGCATTCACCTCAAAATTCACACCATTCAAAACCTGAGTTTCCTTCCGAGAAGGATAGGCAAACACAAGATCTTTAGCTGAAATCGCGCCCGTCAGAGTTTCTCCACTTTCCCCGCGATGATCTTCGATCTCATGATTGAGGATTTCCCGAATTCGCTCGGTCGCCCCCTGAGTTTTCTGAAGCTGACTCATGATGTCGGGGAGAGACCCCAAAGAAGCACCCACGAATATACTAAACAAAATGAAGTGCGTGAATTCTTCACTCGTGATTTGTCCCTCTGACATCATGCCCGCTCCAAACCAGACAACGACCGAAATAGTACCAAAGAGAATGAAGATGATAAAACTTACAAACATCGCTCGAGCCTTCGACCCCCTGATCACGGTTCCAAGGAAAAGGTCTAAAGCACTTCGATACCGATCCTCTTCAAATTCCTCATTTGAATATGCTTTGACGTCGGCAATACCTTGCACAGCTTCTTCGGCAACAATATTACTCTGAGCCAATTGATCCTGCGCATCCTTGGACCACCGGCGAATTCTCCTACCCACAATTGCAACGACGATCACGACTATTGGAATCATCGCTAACATAAAAAGTGACAGCTTCACCGAGGCAATGAAGATGAAGATCAAACCTCCAAAAAAAGTGACTGACTGGCGAACCATTTGTGGGACCGTCGTAATCAGGGTCTCTTGAAGAATGGCAAGGTCGGCTGAGAAACGTGATCCCACTTCCCCAGTACGCCGCTCCATGAACCAAGGCATCGGCAGTCGCACCAACCTAGCAAACACATCCTGACGCAAATCGCAGAGCGCACTTTCGCCAGCTTTAATGAATCCACGAACCCGCCAATAAGCAACAAACGCTTGCACACATAAGATAACGAGGAGCGTCGATACGACCTTGTTGATCTTTTCGCTCACTTCAGAAGGATCAGCCCCTTCTTGCATCGCCTCCTGTGGAGATCCAATCAAACTTCCCAAAAAATATGGGAAAGCTAGTGAAAGTCCACCCGTCACAAATAGCGCGACCACCGAAGGAATAAAGATCTTACGATACTTCCCTAAATAACTATAGAGACCAAAAGTCTTCTTCCAATCAATGCTGCGAGATTTCTTTTCCATTTCAGGCACGCTGCAGTCAAGCGGCGACACACCCTGCCGTCAAATCAGGAGCGCCACCAAATCATAGTAAATTTTCGGGACCAAAACCATTTACCAAATTTTAAAGATTCAATTTTCGGTTAGCAAAAGCCATCTCACCTGCCCACACTCGCTAGGAAATGGGTATGAAAACTCTTTTGTTTCTTGGCTTAAGCGCTTTTGTCACGGCACTATTGGTCTTTATTATCAATAGCACGAACGCACAAAATTTGGATAATTCGGACAAAGACGGCGCAAAACGTTTTGTGGCGGTGAAAAAGAGGGTTACCCCGCATCTCAAAGAACTTTTCAAGGAAAGGGAGCTTCAATGGGGATCCCCCATCTTTATTCGCGCTTTTAAAAAGGAACGGCAACTTGAGCTGTGGGTAAAAAAGGGGGACTCATTTGTTCTTTTAAACAGCTATTTCATCGCCGGAACCTCTGGCGAACTCGGCCCGAAGCTTCGACAAGGAGACGGACAAATCCCAGAAGGATTCTACTTTGTCACTCCGCACCAGATGAATCCACGAAGCAAGTTCCACCTGTCTTTCAACATTGGCTATCCCAATCAATATGATCGTGCTTACAACCGGACTGGTAATTTTATCATGGTCCACGGCTCAAACGTCTCAGTCGGCTGCATGGCGATGACAAACCACAAAATTGAGGAAATCTACACCCTTGCTGATGCTGCTTTTGAAGGAGGACAAAAATTCTTCCGAGTCCACATTTTCCCCTTCAAAATGACCGCGACCGCGATGCAACAAAACTCTAGGAACAGCTGGCAACCCTTTTGGCAAGAACTCAAAATCGGATACCAGATCTTCGAGAACTCAAAACTACCACCAAACGTTACAGTCAAAGATAAAACATATCAGTTCGAGATTCAGGATTGAGACTGGCAATCGAGGCTATCCATCATACCCTCATTTGAGTTTATCCCTACACATGAAATTTGTCGTAATCTTTATTGGACTTGTATCCGCATGCTTTTGCCATCCTGTTGAATTTCACAAGGATCCATTCCGCCAATTGGAGGAAGTTTGGCCAACCCCTACCGAGTCCAGAATAGCCTCAGGAGCTCCCGGCCCCAAATACTGGCAGCAACGAGCCGACTACGACCTCAAGGTCACACTTACTGAAAAAAAGAATCTCCTCACCGGCAATGGACGGATTGTTTATCACAACCAGTCACCCCACACCCTTAAGTATATCTGGATGCAGCTTGATCGGAACAAATTCACTCCAGGATCCATGGGCCACCAAAGCAGTGAGGCTCCACGCCTAGGCAAGATGCAATATGATTCATTTGAAGCACTTCTTCTCAGGGAGACCTTCGATGGGGGATTTAAAATCACCAAGTTAACTGATGATCGTGGAACACAGCTAGCGCACCGGATTGTCGACACCATGATGAGGGTTGATCTGCCCAAGCCTCTCAAACCCGGCGAGAAATTCACCTATCGTATCGATTGGCACTACACCATCACCGACTCCCGCACGAGTTGGGGACGCAGTAATATGGAGAAATTTGAGAAGGGTGGAAAAATCTTCGAAATTGCTCAATGGTATCCACGTGTTTGTGCTTATACCGATGTTCGAGGATGGCAAAACAAAGCTTTTCTTGGGCGAGGCGAATTCGCGCTCGAGTTTGGAGACTACCGGGTCCAAATCACCGTTCCAGACAACCACGTTGTTGCGTCAACTGGCGAACTCAAGAATGGAGACAAAGTTTTAAAACCAGTTTGGCAGAAACGCCTCAAAAAGGCAAAATCCGTCAAAGCTCCAATGTTTATCGTTACCCCCGAGGAAGCGGCTAAAAACGAGAAATCAAAACCCAGGGGAACTAAGACGTGGATTTTTGAGGCTAAGAACGTTCGAGATTTCGCATGGGCCTCCTCGAAAAAATTTATCTGGGATGCCATCCAACACAAGCTAACCACCAGCCAGAAGCCCGTTTGGGCAATGTCCTACTACCCCAACGAGGCCGAACCGCTTTGGAGCACCTATTCGACCCACTCAATTATTCATACTCTGAATTTTTATTCAAAATACACCTTCGACTATCCCTACCCCGTTGCGATTTCCGTGAATGGCCCGGTTTATGGGATGGAGTATCCCATGATCTGCTTCAATGGTCCTCGGCCCGAAAAGGATGGCACTTATTCAGAAGGCACCAAAAACGGACTCATTTCAGTAGTAATTCACGAAGTAGGACACAACTGGTTCCCCATGATCGTAAATTCGGATGAGCGCCAATGGAGCTGGATGGATGAAGGTCTTAATTCCTTTATCCAAATGCTTGCGGAGCAGGAATGGAGGCACAATTACCCCTCAAGCCCCACCCCGCGGAAAATTATCCGTTATATGACCAGCGACAAGCAGCGGCCCATTATGACCAATTCTGAATCTATCCTTCAGTTTGGACCGAACGCATACAGTAAACCAGCCACCGGTCTTTCCATTCTCCGTGAAACGATCCTTGGCCGCGAGATCTTTGATGATGCGTTCAAAGAATTCAGTAGACGCTGGATGTTCAAAAGCCCTGAGCCAGCCGACTTTTTTCGGACAATGGAAGACGCTGCTGGAATCGATCTCGATTGGTTTTGGCGGTCTTGGTTTTACACCACGGAGCATGTGGACATAAGCGTGACCGGGTTCACTCGCCACACACTTGACCTCCAAGATCCAGATGAAAAAATGGAAGCTAAAGAAAAAGAGAAAGAGGAAAGTGATAAAAAGAATATTGTCGCCGAGCGCAACCGTGACATTCCGAAATATGTAAACGAAAACGAAGGACTAAAAGATTTTTATGACAAAAAGAAGAGGCCTAAAGTTTCAGAGAGCGATCGCGAAAAATACAAAAAAATGCTGGCAGATTTGAAGCCGCAAGAAAGAAAGCTTCTGAGGACAAACAAGCATCTTACGGTCGTAAATTTTGAGAATAAAGGCGGAGCGATCATGCCAATTCTGGTTCAACTCCACTTCAAAAACGGAAAGAAGGAGTCTCACAAAATCCCAGCAGAAATTTGGAAGAAAAATCACGAGGCTGTCAGCAAGCTATTCGTGACTCGCTACCCCGTGGAGAGTGTTCTAATCGACCCAACCGAGCAAACTGCTGACGCTAATCAAGAAAACAATGTTTGGCCGCCCCAGATTAAAGAGGAGCTCTTTACGCTCGAACGGAAAAACAAGGATTTTAACAACGACATGAAGCGCGCCCGGGAAAAAAAGGCAGCGGAAGACAAAAAAAAGGCAGCGGAAAAAAAGAAAAAAGAAGCTGCTAAAAAGGCCGAGGAAGAAAAATCAAAATCTGCAGGAAAGGCGAAAGATGAAAAAGGCGGCGAGGTTAACAAAAAAGCTAAACCCGTTAAATGATTCGCGTCATTAAGACGCCTCGGCAGATTAATCAGAACGCAGTCTGATCGCTTCGCACACTGCCGGAAATAATTGTTTTTTACGTGAGACAACACCCGGAGCAGAAAACTCATTCACTCCGCTACGGGTGAAGGGAAGCTTGCAAAGTAACTCTTCCAGCCCCACCGCAAGCAAAACACTGTCGTGTCGACGAATGTCAGTTACTAAGATCGCACAAAGTTCGTAGCGAAATTCGTGTCGTAACCTCTCAAGTTCTTCGACAAGTTCTTCCTGACGTTTGGAAAGCCCTTTGAAGCTTGTTTCCTCTACCTGCGATAAACTAAGGAACACTCCATCTTCGTTAAATTCCTTCCGATCAGTCCCCACGATCGCCTGCGCATCTGCGTGCAAAAGCAAAGAACCAGAAGCAAAAAAAGCTTCCGCAAATTCGTCAGCGTCGACCCCGGCCAGCTCGGAGAGCCAAAGAAGCATATCACGGTCAACATCCGTCGTTGTAGGCGAGGTGAGATTAAGAGTATCAGAAACCAAACCTGCGCAAAGACAGAGAGCTACGGCCGCTTCGGGCTGCAAACCTCTCTCACGAAATCTTCTTGCCACAATCGTAGAAGAACTGCCAACCGGTTCATTAATGAAGCGAACGGGGTCTCGAGTCACGAGATCACCAGAAAGCCGGTGGTGATCAAGAATTTCTACAACCTTTGCCTCTTCGACCCCATTAACAGCCTGCGAAAACTCATTGTGGTCCACTAACGAAAGCAAGGTTCTTGGAGGATCAACCAGATCCGATTTTGAGAAAACACCCATCAATCTGCGGGTTCCAACTTCGACGACCGGGAAAAGATCCTGTGAAGATGCGGCGACCTTTCCACTGAACCGACTCACAACTTCATTGGATGCCAGCGACATAAAATCGTCGCTAATAATATTTCGCACTTTCCTTGCGCAGAGAGCTAGCTTGACGGTCGTTGCTGTATCGTGGGGGCTACATAGAATAATCATCCCCTTTTCCTCGGCTCGGGATGCAATCTTCTCATCCGGTTTGTAACCACCAGTCACAATCAAAGCCCTCGTGCCATAATCTAGAGCTTGCTTATGCACGAAGGGACGATCACCACAGATCACAAGATACTTACTGACCACCCCCTCTTCCCTGGCAGCCTCAAGCCGGCGACCAACCGTATCTTGGCTGGAAGCCCCCACCATCATAATCAAGCCCTCCTCGTCAGAAGGTGGTGTGGCCCCACAATCATCGGAAGCGCCCAAAGTCGCTCCAATATTTTCAAGACTTGCATGAAGGAGTTTTACATTCCGGCCATCGGTTGCCGGAGGTAGGAGAAGCTGTAACAAATCAAGAAAGTGCAAAAGCCCCCTCACCTCTCCGCCATTATTCAAGACCGGCACGGCTCGAACCCCATGATCCACCATTAGACGGTAGGCCATGAGAAAGGTATCGTCTTGCCTTACCGCGACCACCGTTTTACGGCAAATTGATCCAGCTGTCGGACGAACATCATCAACCAACACCGGAGGCTCTAGTCCAGCCTGTTCAAGAACAATTTTGACCCGAGGGGGAACTTCACCACAGCGAGCTGCAATCGCCTCTAAATCGCCTGTTGCACGTAAATAAGCTGCATGGCCGATCGCAGCACAAATGGCATCTGCATCAGGATTTCGATGTCCCAGGACAAACCAGGACTGCTTCATAATTCGTTCAATAGCCACGCCAAGCGGTCAGTCCAAGAGTCATAAATACAAGGCCGAGAGCTAACCCTCCGAGTGCAAGTCCCCGCCAACGGGTATCTGAAGCTATAACCCAATTCACCCAATCCCGAAAGAGGTAAGGCATCCCCACAAAATACAGCCCCTTGATAATCATAACATAGCAGACCGCAGGCATTAAGAATTGTAACGGAGCATCCTCAAAATCTGAAGCATAGAGAAGTGGAGCAGAAGCCATCAAAAGGCAGAGGCCTAGGCCACGCACAAAGAGGAACTCACGCACATAGACAATCATCCCGACACAGAACAAAGGAACCCCAATCATCAGATATGTTTTCACCTTGTTAAACTCACCCAGATCCATGCTCAACGCTGAAAAAATCCCTTTATCAGGCGGCGCAACTAGCAACCAAAACCACACCATTCCAAAACCCATAAAGTAGGTTCCAAGATCAGCATTACGTGGCAACTTTTGGGCAATTTTTTTCGAGACATCCGCCTTAAAAAACATGAACCCGTAAACTGCGACCAAAATAATCCCGAGAATCAAGCCGGCTGTTCCGAGCGAGATTTCTTGGTAAGGATGAGGGCCTTCTTTCATGAGCCGCAAAACTAGGTTCCCTTACCCAGCGGTAAAGGCTTAAATCTGCACTTCCTAATGAATCTCGGGCGTCCCATAAAGAGTGTAGCCAGTTGAGTCTTCAATCCTGACATCAAGCAACTGTCCGGCCATCCTTTCAGCGTTCCCATCAAAGATGACAATCTTGTTCTGGCTCGTTCGGCCGCTAAGGCGCTTTTTATTCGTTTTACTTGGACCTTCGCAGAGCACTTGTTGAACAGTTCCAATTAATTTTGCGTTTTTCGTGGTCGTCAATTGCTCCTGAATTCGAAGGAGGATTTGATTACGCTCTTCCTTCACCTTATCGCTCAATTGCTCGTCCATCTCGGCGGCTGGAGTATCTTTACGCTTCGAGTATCGGAAGATGAAGCTGTTATCAAAACCGATTCGTTTCATGCACGCCACCGTCTCCTGAAAATCTTCCTCGGTCTCCCCGGGAAACCCCACAATAATATCTGTAGTGATTGCGAGATCCGGTCGTGCAGCCTGCATTTTTTCACAGATCGTAAGAAACTTCTCGTTTTTGTATGGTCGCCGCATCTTTTTAAGAATCAGGTCGCTCCCGCTCTGCATCGGGAAGTGAATATGTGAACAAAGCTTCGGCAGATAAGTAAAAGCCTCTACCAAATCATCGCGGTAACCAATGGGATGCGGACTGGTAAAGCGGATCCTTTCGAGACCTTCGATCTCGTGCACCGCTTCAAGAAGTTGCACGAATGGAGATTTTCCGTCTACTTTAGGGAACTCGGTCCGGCCATAAAGATTTACAATTTGCCCGAGCAGAGTGACCTCTTTCACCCCCTTCCCTACAAGATCTTTCACTTCACTAACGATATCGGGAATTGGCCTTCCTCTTTCCTTGCCTCGCGTATCCGGCACAATACAAAACGAACACCGCATATTGCACCCCTGCATGATACTGACGAACGAAGTTGCTTGCTGACCCTCTCGAGGGATATGATCCCTGATTGTATTTTGGCTACCCTCTTCCTCTTCAGTATCGACCATCCTTGCCGAGATAATTCGATCCTGATTAATCTTAATGATTTCATCCTCGACTCGTCCCGTGACCATTTCCCCCCCAACCTCGTCCATCCGCGTCTGGAGGCGACGATTTAAAATGCTATCCACATAGTCAAAAACGCGGTGATACTTCTGCGTTCCTACGACTAAATCAAGGTGAGGCACCCGGTCAAAAAGCTCTGATCCTCGACTTTGCGCCATGCACCCCATGAAGCCATAGACCACATGATCACGGCTTTCGCGGTATTTCCCCATCATCCCCATTTTCCCCAAAGCTTTTTGCTCCGCCTGATCGCGGACACTACAGGTATTGATCAGGATCGCATCAGCATCCTGTTCCTTGGGGGTAAGGGTGTAACCACGCTCGGCAAACGTCTGAGCAACCTGCTCGGAATCCCGCTCGTTCATCTGTCACCCGTAGGTTTTAATAAAGACCTTTGGCATCGAGCACATCGCTTAGCCGCCATTTTCGAGTTTGCCAATCCCCAATTCAACCGATGAAGTCCCGGACCCGGTCTGTCGATTTCCAATAATCTTCTTAATTTAAAATCGGCCAACTGATGAAGTGATAGTTGTCATATGAGAAGAAGCGCTGATTCAGTTCGCTCAAAGCCTTCAACACAGCATTTTTAGAGAAAATTCACCCTAGCTTGATCGCTCCTCCCCTATCGTCCTAGAATTTAGATTTCCCGAATATTTAGAATACTGTATATTCTCCTGCGGTGAGCCCTCATACTGACAGCGAAGTCGATGCCTTTATCGAATTCATGACCACCGAGAAGAACTCTTCTCCCAAAACGCTAGAGAACTACACACTTGCGATCCGACTTTTTCAAGTATGGCTGGGCGATCGCTTTTCAAAATGGCGAAATCTTACCCCTGACCACTTTCGCGCGTATCTCTTTCAACTCCAAAAAGACGGCCTTGCTCGAAGCACAGTGCGACTTCGCTTCGCAGCTTACCGCTCCTTCTATAAGTTTCTCGTCCATCGTCGCGGCTATCCAAACAGCCCAGTCGCTGAGGTTGAACTTCCGAAAGCTGACAAAGCTCTCCCTGTCGTTCTGACCTTAACGCAAATCGAAGAACTTCTTGAGCTTCCAATGAAATCGGAACTTCAAGGTCAGGCGCCAGCTTGGATGCGTGAGCGAGACGCCGCCATCCTGGAGCTCTTTTATTCTACTGGTCTGCGTCTCGCCGAACTCGCCTCGCTCGACGTGGTCGACATCGATTCCATCAACGAATCAGTTCGGGTCATTGGAAAAGGATCTAAAGAACGCCTGGTTCCCATTGGTTCCCATGCCATGAAAGCGATGCAGATATACCGAAGTGTCGCTGGGATTCACGAAGGACCTCTTTTCGTTTCCAAACTTCGCAAACGCATCTCTACCCGTTCGGTAAATTCGGTTCTCAAGAAATACCTAGCCCAGTCAAGCATCCCATTCAATGTCACCCCTCATAAGTTGAGGCACTCCTTCGCAACCCATCTCCTGGACCATGGTGCCGATCTTCGTTCGGTTCAATCTCTCTTAGGCCACGCCTCGCTCTCGACCACGCAAATCTACACTCACGTGACTAAGGAACGCCTTCGCGAAGCCTATAACTCAGCTCATCCAAGAGCAAAGTAAGCTAAAATTTAATCAGGGAGCAGCGGATTAAGATCTTCGATCCATTCGATAGCATATTCGTTTTCCGGATCAATTTTCAAAACTTCCTGAAATGCTGTCTTCGCCTCGGGAAACCGCCGCTGACTAGCTAGGTAAAAACCAAGACTAGAGTAGGCTTCAGCTTGTTCGCACTGATATTTCAATCCCTCCCGCACCAAATACTCAGCCTTGGCAGGTTCTCCCTGATGAAAAGCCATATTAGCTGCCATCAAAAGTAATTCGCCCCGTGTCGTATTTTGCTCGTGGGCGAGGCGGTAGTGTTTCTCAGCCTCCCTTAATTCTCCTTTTTTCTCATGAAGGGTCGCGACATTAAAAAAGAGCAATTCTTTTGACTCCGCTTCATCACACAAATCTGTCACGCGAAACAAAGTCGCTTCTGCCTGCGCGAAATTTCCCAGATCTATCAGATCAGTTGTATACAGGAGTGTCGACATAACATTCTCAACATCCTCTTGAGTGAGAATCTCTTCATAGATCACACAGGCGCTCGCGACCTGATCCGTGTCACGGGCTTCCTCGAGCACTTCGTAAAGCTCCTCAATTTCGGACATGCGAAGAAGTTACTCTTCATCCACCGTTTCGTCACGCTGGTAAATCGGCAGCTGACGATAAGGAACAGAAAAAGCAAGCGTCATCATTGCGGTTCCATACACCTGACCCGCCTCTCGGCTATACCATGAACCATCGTCTTTTTGCTTTTTCAAATATGTCTCGTACATCCAGTCAGCATAAGTTTCCCAATATTTCCCCCCAAGCTGAAACATGGCTTGAGCGTTGTAGTAGTTTCCATAGAATTCAAACTGAGCCCCTTCCAGTGCTCGAAAACTTTCGAGAATGTAATCGGCCGCTTTAATCGTCGACGGCTTTCCGTGTTCTCCACAAAGCTCCAGACAAAGAAGCCCCATTCCGGTCAGAGAATTCTTAGAATTATGCGGGCTAGAATAGCCAAAGTGACCATTCTTTTCCGAAAAATTCCCATAAAGATAAGCAACGGCGTCTGCGATAGCCTTGTCTGGCACATCGGCCCCATTGAGTTTCGCAGAGCGCAGGGCCATCAGAGCCCAACCGCTACAGGAAGTATCTGAATCCCGCGAATTGGGATGGTAACGCCAGCCACCTTTATGACGTGATGACTTCTGTACCGCTTGAGCACGCAGAATTAAAGCTAACGCACGAGGGAGGCTTCCATTAATTTTCTTTTGGCGATCCGGATCCACCATCCCAGAAACCTCGGATAAAAAAAGTGTGGCAATATTGTGACCATACATGGGTCCGCTACCGTATTGCCCCCCAGTGTAGAGTCCCTCTCGATTCTGTCTTCCAATCAAGAAATCGATAATCTTATTCAACGAGTCCGAATAAGGACCTTCCGTAGGTAGATGTCCACGGGATAAAAAAGCCATTCCTGCGAGGGCTGGAATTCCACAGGAATTCCCGTAGCTCCCAGGGTAGCTCCCATCATTAAGCTGAGAGCGGACCAAATAATTGAGGCCCCGATCGACCGATAGATCAACTTTGTCCTTCCAATTGGCGAACACAGTTGGAGCGACTTCCTGTCCTGACGCGATTACAACAAGGAAGGCTCCTAGGATGAATGAGAAAAGCTTTTTCATTTCTTTTTCGAGACTTGCTCAAAGTATTTTTGGACGAGGCCACGGTAGTCTTCAGGTATTACTGCACGGCGGGATCCACTGACATCTGTCTTGAGAGTAGCTTGGATTTTCTCCCAATCCGCAGCATTGATTCCTAGCTTGGCAAGCTCAGCAGGGACACCTTGATTAGCCTGCGCCTGACGAACTCCTTCCTGCGCTTCATCACTAGGGGGAGCCGCTTGATCACTCGGCTCCCCAGGTTGATTCGCCTGAGCTGGATCACCCGGTTTGCCACCTTTTTTCATATTGGACATCGCTTCGCTCGCTGCCTGTTTCAAAGCCTGGGCTGCGGCCTGAGCCTGGGCTGCGGCCTGCTGCTGTTGTCCAGATTGCGCGGAATTTGCGGCTTGTGCACTCTGCTGCAAGGCCTCAGCCATTGCATCTCCTGGCGCTGGAGCTTGGTTGGGATTTTCACCTTGCTCGGCAGCCTGGGAAGCTTTCTGAGCTAGCTGTTGCGAAGCGCTTTGAAGTGACTGCTGAGCTTGCGCAAATTTTTGAGCAGCCTTTTGATGCTGTTGAGAAGCTTGCTGAGCCTGCCCATCTTGCTGCGCTTGCGAAGCTTGGCTCGCATTCTGAGCCCCCTGATTTGCCATCTGGCTTGCCTGACTTAATGGGTCACCCTCAACCGCGGCAACATCATCGATCGCTTGAGCTAAGTCTGCAGCCCGCTCGCTTTGCATTTCCTGCAGGGACGCAAGAGCCTCCCCGGCACGACCTTCCGCAAGATCTTGCAAAGCTTCGGCAATCCCTTCCTGGCGTTTTTGCAAAGAACTTTGAGAGTCGGAAACCTCAGCACCTTTAGAAAGTTCGGAGGCTGCTGCTTGAGCTGCTTCTGCAGCAGCTTGGGGGTCTCCTTTAATTGCCTCCTGTAACGCGCTCTCCGCTTGGGCCAATGCTTCCGGCAGATCATTGGCACGCGCTTCCTGCATCTCACGAGCTTCACGCAACTCCTGCTGGGTTCCTTCGACAATTGCCTCTTGCTCTCGAGCCAAAGCTTGTTCAAGGGCTCCATCTAAACGCTCAGACTGCAATTGCTCAAGTGCCTGAAGGGCTTCGTTAGTATTACCTTTCGCGAGCTCCTGAAAGGCCTCGGCGAGCGCCTCCTGCTGATTTTGAAGCGATTGTTGAGACGGCGACGATTCAGCACCCTTAGCCAGTTCTTCAGCAGCATTCTGAGCAGCTTCAGCGGCAGCTTTAGCATCAGCCTGCCTTGCTTCACCGAAAGCCTCCTGAGCCTGTTCAACCGCTTGGGGAAGAGTCTCAGCACGGGCCTCCTGCCCCCTCTGGGCTTCACTCAATTCGTCCTTCGCCCCCTCGAGAATATCTTTCTGAGCTTCCGCAAGAGCTTTCGCAACATTATCCGGATCAGCAATGTTCTGAATTTCCTCGAGAGCTGCTTGAGCCTCAGCTGTATTTCCTTCCGCAAGAGCTTCGAATGCTTCCGCTAACTTCTCCTGCTTGTTCTGAAGAGACTTCTGTGAACCTGATTTCTCGGTAGCTTTCGATAGTTCTTCGGCAGCATTCATCGCTGCTTCGGCCGCCATTTCAGGATTGTTTTTCTGAGCTTCATTAGCCGCCTTACCCCCTTCTTCGGCGGCTTTTGCGAGGTCCTCTGCTCGGCTTTCCCCAGCCTTTTTTGCCTCAACCATTTCTTCGCGAGCTTCTTGCGCAGCCCCACTCTGTTCCTTCGCAAGCGCCTCGGCGATTTCACGCGGGTTGAGCAAATTCTGAAGTTCCTCGAGGATTTCATCAGCTCTCTCAGCTTCTCCACCAGAAAGAGCCTCTAGAGCTTCGGCGACTTTTTCTTGCTTATTTCGCAACGCCTCTTGAGTGGGCGAAGCTTCAGCGTTTTTGGCAAGTTCCTCGGCTGCTTTTTGAGCAGCTTGCGCGGCTTGCGCAGGATTATTTTTCTGGGCTTCCCCAGCTGCTTCGGTGGCTTCCTTTGCTGCATTAGTCAAATCTTCAGCACGATCTTCGTTATCACGCTTAGCCTCTGACATTTCCTGTCGAGCTTCATTAGCGGCATCCAGTTGTTCTTTCGCCAAAGCCTTTGCAATCTCACGAGGGTTAACCATTTCTTGGATCTCTTCCAAAACATCTTGGGCCTTCTCGGTCTTCCCTTCAGCTAGCAAATCAAAGGCCTCCGAAAGCTTATCCTGCTTTTCCTTCAACGCCTCTTGAGATGGGGATTGATCAGAATTTTCTGCCAACTTATCCGCAGCCTTCTTTGCTAATTCTGCGGCTTGCTTGAGCTTCGACTGACGTGCTTTATTAGTAGCTTCTTGAACCTCATTGATGGCATTGTTCAGATCTCCAGCTCTCTCAGTCTCGTTATCCCGGCGTGCCTCGACAAGTTCTTGGCGAGCTTCTGTCAGAGCATTCTCCTGTTCCTGAATGAGCGCATTTTTTAGCTGATCGGCATTCATTTTTTGAGGAGCCGGCTCAGCCTGTTCGCTCAACTTTGAAAGCCCTTCCTGGGCCTTCTTCAACTCTTCAGCCTCATTAGAAAGTTCCATTGCTTGATCTGCCTGCGCCTTCATTGCAGCGGCTTTTGCTTCAGGTGATTGAGCGACCTCCTGCCGGATCTGCTCTTGCATCTGGCGCTGCTCATTTTCCCAGTCCTGGTCGGGAGTTTCCTCAGCAGCCTCACGCGCCAATTCTTCCTGCTTCTGGGCCATTTCCTGAAGTTTAGCCAAATCATTGGTCTTAGGCTGGTCCTTTTGAATCTCCTGACGCAATTGTTGAAGGTCATTAATCGCCTCTTCGCTTTCGCGAAGGGCATTATCGACCTCAGATCTCCGAGCTTCAGGAGTGTCTTGAAGCGGGGCATTTTCAACTGACCTCTTTGCCTCATCGAGTTTCGCCACCGCTTGCTCTACCTCATCACGTCGATGCTCCTGCACGCTCTGTTTCATCCGTTCACTGAGCTCGGTGAGATCTTCTTTCGCGTTCTCTAACTTTTCACGAGCCTGCGCTAGAACCTCTTCTGCGCGCTCGCTAACTTCCTCTTTGTCCAATTGCCCCTTGGCAACTTGCATCTTGTTTTGAGCCTCTTGAACTTTCTTAATTGCATCCCCAATAGCCTTCTTAATATCACTGTCCTGATTTCGTAATTCTTGGCGAACCAATGACTCGGCATTCATATCCAGCTTAAATTCAAGCCACTCCGAGTAGCCTACACCGGGACCTGAAAGCCATTCAGGCCGATTATCACTAACAGCTAGACGCATCTTAACTTGTAGCGCGCCTTTGTGCTTTGCCACGATATTTCCCAGTAGAACCATTGCTTCCCCTTCCCACAGCTTTCCGTTCGCACCATCGATTCGCTCCGGAAGGAGCTCAGCAAGCGATTCGACCGGCTTACCATTCACTTCGAGCTGGATTTCGACCTTGGCGATCCCAATCTGCTCAACGGCAGAGTAGACCAGAACCACCTGTTCAGTCGGTTTCACTCGAAACTCCCTTTGAATCGGAGTTAAAATCTCCACTTCCGGAGAAGGATCTTCCTCAGCTAAGAGCTGAAACTGCGCGGCATCAAGCTCGCGGCCCAAGCGATGCTCCACCTTCATTAAGGCAGCGCCCTCAAGTCCCGGTTGCAAAATCGTCCTCCAAGATACGACCGTTCCGCGCGCCGTAGGCTCCAGCTCTATTTCACCCAACGAACCTGAATCAAACAGAACCTCTCCCCGATCGATTGGAGTATCAAAACGCCCTTTTAAGGTTACTTCGGTTCCAGCCAGGGCCTTAATTCCAGTTCCCAGCGAAACTTCTCGATCTGGCCACTCGGTATAAGGAGGGTGCTGAAAGTTGACGGTGGGCTCCAACAGACGAGGAAGCCGATAAACCTTCACTTCGAAGCGATCGCTTTCATTCCCCGCCACAAGAGCAGAGTATTTAAATCCAGCTTCCGCCGAATGAAGATGGTACGAATAACGGTGGGAATCGCCATCCGAAGAGCTCGGCTCAAGAGTCTCGGATATGAGGTTCCCATTTTTTTCAATGACCAACTGCAGAGGTTTTTCCAAATCACCAGTATAGGTGAGATCGATCTGAACCTTATCACCTTCCAGAACTTCGAGGTTTCCTGGACTAATATCGAAACGAAAGGCGCCGGCATTTCCCAACTCCGTGAATGGCGAAACCGCACGAGTCAAGAGGCGACTCATCTCACGCGGCCAAATCGCCACCAAAGCAATAATCGCCACCAAACAGGTCGTCACCGACCACATAGATCGCCGCACACGACTTCCGGCTACTTCTTCATTCGGGTCAACCGTGCCAATATCAGCAGCCGCTTCATTAGAAAGTTCTAAAAGCAACTCTGGCGAAATCCCCTCCGGATGATCAGAAAGCTCTATAGCAGTACTAATTCTCTCTTGAACCTCCGGATGCCGCTCCTCCAACCACCGCGCGAGCTTCACAAGCGAGATCTTGGTCAATAGCGATTTCGCAATAAAAAGAATCGCAGCAAACCCTGCCGCAGCAAGCCACGTAAAGAAAAGCGTGCCCCGCACCCACGAAGGCAAGGGCGCCAGAAAGAAATCGAGGGCCACGATGGCAAGCAAACCTAAAAGGACCACGCTTGCCGTTTTGAGCAAACCCCGAACGAGCTGAATCCACCTGATCCGACGACGGAGAGATGCGAGACCTTTAGTAATCTCAGGGGGAATCTTAGTTTGCATAGAACCATTACGCCTTAAACCAAGCCTGACTTTCGAGGATAAAGTGAGAATTTAACAATCGCACGGACTCGCACGAAACAGCCATAGCCCCCAAATTCTGCCATCCTTCTTATCCAAATAACCCACCAAAAGATCACCTTAAGCCTTTTAAACTCAAAAACGCGAACACAACGGCAAGATTAAGACGATCAGTCTGCACCTCTCCAACGACCAAGCCTGCTGAGCCCAAGTATCAATCTTTTTGATAACCAACCACTGAATCCCTAGTAACAAATTTAGTGGCAATAAGTGATACTCACACTGTCACACAAATCGACAATCTTTATGCCGAAATCCGCGCGTATTCTCATTCTCACCACCTTTCCTTTCCTAAATGTGTTTGGCGAGAACCCCATCTCTTTCGATCGGGATATTCAGCCGATACTATCTGAGAATTGCTACTATTGCCATGGAACTGATCCAAAACACCGTGAAGGAGATCTGCGCCTCGACCTTCGCGAGGATGCCCTGGATGCAGGTGCAATTGTTCCGGGCAAACCTGAGGAGTCAGAGCTCATTGATCGGATCCAGTCAAAGGATCTGGACGACCTCATGCCACCGCCAGATTCAAATCGAAAGCTCACTGCAGAACAAAAAGACCTATTAGCTCGATGGATCAAGGAAGGAGCTGAATTTACCGAACATTGGGCATTCACAAAACTTCCCAAGGTGACCGGCAAATCGATCGACACCATCGTTTCAAATCATCTTGCCAAGGAAGGGATGGGCCTCAAAGCCAGAGCAAAGCCCCACCAGCTCCTTCGCCGCCTCACATTCGATCTTACCGGACTCCCACCAACACCTAAACAGGTCGAGAAATTTGATCCCAAAAAAACCGAACCCTTTATCGACGAACTCCTCGCTTCGCCTGCTTATGGCGAGCAAATGGCGACTCCATGGCTTGACGTAGCCCGCTACGCCGACAGTTACGGATTCCAGCAGGACCTAAACCGTCGTGTCTGGCCCTATCGCGACTACGTGATTGACGCCTTCACCTCCAACAAACCCTTCGACCAATTTATTCTTGAGCAAATTGCGGGCGATCTCCTTCCAGATGCCTCTCGCGAGTCCCGCATCGCTACTACCTTCTCGCGCCTGCACCAACAAAAGGTCGAAGGTGGCTCGGTTCCCGAAGAATTTCGTGTCGAATACGTTGCCGATCGCGTCCACACTTTTGGAACGACCTTCTTGGGACTAACCATGGAATGCTCCCGATGCCATGATCACAAATATGATCCCACCACTGCGAAGGACTACTATTCCCTGTTCGCTTTCTTCGACGATATCGATGAATCTGGCCTTTACTCATACTTCAATTCTGAAGCCACGCCAACCCCTGCAATGCCGCTTCCGAATGAAGCCCAAGAGCAACAGTTGGCCGAACGAAAAGCAGACATTGCCAACGCCACTACCAAGCTTGAAAAAACAGCAAAAGAATTCAGGCCAACTCAGATCAACTCCAAAGCTCCCCCAAGCTTCAAGCCCAACCAGCTTCTCCATCTTTCCTTTGACGATGGCAAAGACAAGGGTTCCAACAAAGCGGTTCCTGGCAAGGTGGGCCAGGCCATCAAACTGACCGGAGATGACGCCATTGGAACGAAAATTGGCGATTTCCACCGCGAGCAACCTTTCACTGTCTCACTCTGGCTCCAAACGCCCGACCTCAAAGATCGTGCCGTCATTTTTTCGCGCTCAAAAGCTTGGCATGATGCCGCCTCACGGGGCTATGAACTCCTATTGATCGACAATCACTTACAATGGTCGCTCATTCACTTTTGGCCCGGCAACGCCATTTCAATCAAAACCAAAGATGCCGTCAAACCTGGCGAATGGGTTCACGTCACGGTGACCAACGATGGCTCCTCATCTGCACGAGGATTACAAATCTATATCAATGGGAAACCAGCAATTACCGAAATTAGATATGATCATCTAACCCGAGCGATTAAGGGCGGCGGGAATCCTCATATCCGCCTCGGCGAGCGCATGCGCGATCGCGGTTTCAAGGATGGGTTGATCGACGAATTCCGCGTCTTCGGGAGTAGACTTTCGGACCAGGAAATCAGCAGTCTTCTTTTCCCGATTGATCCAAGACCTTTGAAAGCAAACTTGGAAAGTGACCCTTCCTACAAAACTGCACTTAAAGAACTACAAACCGCTCGCGCCGCTTATAATCGCCTCGAGGAATCGATTCCCGAAATCATGATCATGGAGGAATCTCGGAAGCCCAAACAAGCATACATCCTTAATAGGGGATCTTACGAGAACCGCGGCAAAGAAGTCAAAGCTGCCTTCCCCGAGTTCCTCCCGAGCTTTGGCATGAAGCCCACCAATCGACTCTCGCTTGCAAAGTGGCTCACTCATCCCGAACATCCGCTCACCTCGCGAGTCATCGTAAATCGCTTCTGGCAATCCCTCTTTGGACGCGGACTTGTGGGCACCTCCGAAGACTTCGGAATGCAAGGAGAACGGCCCGAGCATCGTGAACTCTTAGACGAACTCTCCGCACGCTTTGTCGCTACGGGATGGGACACAAAAGGACTTATGAAGGACATCGTGATGTCCAAAGTTTACCAACAAGACTCATTCGCCAACTCACTAGAATTAGAAAAAGACCCTGAAAATCGCCTTTTGGCTCGCGGCCCTCGTCACCGGCTTCCCGCAGAACAAATTCGCGATCAAGCTCTTACGGCCTCCGGTCTACTCGTTTCCAAAGTTGGCGGGCCCTCGGTTCATCCCTATGATCTTGCCGAATCCTTCAAGGCTTCCAAACCGACAATGGGTGAAGGGCTTTATCGCCGTTCACTTTACACTTACTGGAAACGCACCGGTCCCTCACCTGCCATGATGGCATTCGATGCTGTGAAGCGTGATGTCTGCTCTGCTAAACGCGAAACAACCTCAACCCCTCTTCAAGCACTTGTCCTTCTAAACGGAATTCAATTTGTGGAAACCTCGCGCCATCTCGCCGAAAAAACCCTGCAAAAGCACCCGACTAAAATAAAAGCAGCAATCCAAGAAATGTATCTTCGCCTCGCCTCAAGGCATCCCGACGAAAAAGAGATTAAAATCCTCTCAGCGATTTTTGAAGAACAGCTTGCTCACTTCAAAGCCCTTCCCGAAGAAGCCAAGCGCTTCCTTTCGCAGGGCCACACCAAGACCAAATCTCCAACATCTGAACTCGCCGCCCTCACCACAGTGGCACAAGCGATTCTCAATCTTTATGAGGTGAACACAAAGCAATAGCCGATATGATTACCGCCCCTCTTCTTAACCGACGTGAAGTCCTCCGGAACTCAGCTCTTGGATTCGGCTCTCTTGCTTTGGCCGACCTTTTGCAGGCCGAAAATTCCTCTCTTGCCTCGCCGAAGCTTCCGATAAAAGCCAAACGAGTCATCTTTCTTTTCCAGTCCGGCGGACCATCACAACTGGATCTTTACGACCCGAAACCTCTCCTTAATAAAAAACACGGTGAGCAACTTCCAGATGACGTCCGTGGCGGACAGCGCCTCTCGACCATGTCGGGAAACCAGTCCTCAATTCCCCTCGCGGGATCGCCTTTTAAATTCGCACGTCACGGCCAGTCAGGGCAGTGGTTCTCCGAAATTCTTCCGCACACCGCTAAGATTGCCGACGATCTTTGCATCGTAAAAAACATCTACACTGAGGCCATCAATCACGGACCCGGCGTCACCTATCTACAAACGGGATCGCAACTTGCCGGACGCCCCTCGATGGGAGCCTGGCTTCAATATGGACTTGGCACTTCCAACAACAATCTTCCGTCTTTTGTCGTTCTCGTGACCAAGAACAAGGGTGGCCAACCCCTCTTGTCCCGCCTCTGGGGATCCGGTTTTTTGCCATCGGAGTATCAAGGCGTCCGCTTTCGGTCTGGCAAAGACCCCGTCCTCTATTTAACCAACCCGGATGGAGTTTCGGAGAAATCCCGCCGGATGCTCCTTGATCGGCTTGCCGAACTTCACTCGCACCAACATGGACTCTCACCTGAGGGAGCAATCCAAGATCGCATCAAGCAATATGAGATGGCCTTCAACATGCAATCGAGTGTTCCCGAGGTCGCAGATCTCAAGAAGGAACCCGAGTCGATTTACGACCTTTACGGTAAGGAAGCTAAAAACCCCGGTTCATTTGCCGCGAATTGTCTTATGGCCCGACGACTCGCCGAGCGCGGGGTTAAATTTATCCAACTCTATCACCAAGGCTGGGA
>JAKMGP010000292.1 GCA_022424905.1 Akkermansiaceae bacterium
CAAGCCAGTCGAGGAGTTCGGGGTGAGTAGGCTTAGCTCCCGCGATGCCGAAGTCTGCCGTAGTGGGGACAATTCCGGTGCCGAAGAGGTGGTGCCAGATGCGGTTCACCATGACGCGGGCAGTGAGAGGGTGTTTGGGGTTGGTGAGCCAATCCGCGAATTTTTTTCGACGTACGGAATCTTCCGTACTGGAGTTGAGTCCAAGGTCACCTTCCATGATGGCAAAGGCAGCGGGTGGCACTTCATCACGGGGATTTTCAGGGCTACCGCGGTGGAGGACTTTGGTTGGGCCAGGTTGAGTAAAGTTGCCAATAAAAGAGTGATGAGGACCCTCTTCGCGAAGCGTTGCAATATAGGCGTGGAGACGTTTGGCGGCTCCATTAGCTTGAGGGTTTTTCTTAAGTGATTGCCGGGCGAGTTGGGTAGCGGCGAGAGTTTTCCAAGTGCCATCGTCTTGCAAGGCAAGGACCCGGAAGCCGGGGTAGTAAGAGCCAGGCATTTTCTCGAGGTAGTCGGTCTCGAGGTGATACTCACGGTTGCTGGAGAAACGGAATCGGTTGACTTCGATGGGTTTGGGAAAGTTGATTTCGACCCACGGCTTCTCTTTGGAGTTCTTTCGGGCGGCGGCTCTCCAGACCATCGTGCCATATTTGCCATCGTTGGCTTTTTCAACGGTAGAGCCTTTTTGAAGCATTTCAGAAGATTCGACGAGGATCGTTCCGGTGTTTTGATGAGCGAGATTTTTACGGAAGTTAGCGGGGCCGAAGACTTCGAGTTCATCGATAAATATTTTTGGTGAGCCGAACTCGATACGGAGCTTTTTAGTAGTGGTGTTTGGGAAAGCCATGTCACTATGAGCCCCCCAATTTTCTTCCCAGAATCCGATGCTTTCACGAAGGAATTTTCGTTCAGCATTGAGCTGTGGGTAAATTTCGGCAGCCCGTTTTTTTCGAGGGTGGTCTTTCTTAAGTTCAGGGATGCGTCCTCCAAATTCCACACCTTGGAAGATCGCGGTGAGAGAATAGTAATCTTGGATCGAGATGGGATCGAATTTGTGATTATGGCAGCGGGCGCAGCCCACGGTGACGCCCATCATGGAGGCACCAATTGTTTGCATGATTTCATCAACCCGGTCAGCGCGCGCTTGCCGGATGGCGGTTGGTTCGCGTCCGACAGTAGCGGCTGGGACGTGTGGGCCAGCGACTAGAAACCCGGTCGCTTCGCCGACTCCGAGTTGATCTCCGGCGAGTTGCTCGGTGATGAATTGATTGTAAGGGGTGTCTTTGTTGAAGGCGCGGATAAGGTAGTCGCGGTAAAACCAGGCGTTTTTTCGGTAGAGGTTGGATTCGGAGCCGTTTGTTTCGGCCCAGCGGATGACGTCGAGCCAATGCTGTGCCCAGCGTTCTCCGAAGTGAGTCGATTCGAGTTGGGCGTCAAGGAGATCGGCATAGGCTTTTTCGGGGTCGGCTTGGAAAGCTTGTCCGAACTTGGTCACTTCTTCGGGAGTAGGCGGAAGACCGGTGATGGTGATGTGGACGCGTTGGATGAGTGAACGGGCGTCGGCTGGTTTGTTGGGAGCGAGGCCAGATTCTGTGAGCTTACGATCTAGGAAGGCGTCGATGGGATTCCTGGATCCGGATGGGAGCCCAGGACGGACGATAGGTTGGAAAGACCAGTGGTCAGTTTTGAGTTCGAGTTTCTTGTCCATCTGGCCAGGCCAGTCGGCGCCTTCGACGATCCAGGTGCTAAGAGTCGCGATTTGCTCTTTGTTGAGACGGTCGCCCTTTGGGGGCATGGCAATCTCGTGCTCGGGGTCAGAGGCAACCTCCAGAAGAAAGCTCTTTTCGGGTTCTCCGGGAACGACGGCGGGAAGGCCGGAGTCGCCTCCTTTGAGCATGAGGGGGCGTTGGTCGAGACGAAGGCTCGACTTTTGCTTTTCTTCCCCGTGGCACTTCACACAGTGATTAGACAAGATGGGGGCAACGTCCTTTTGGTAGGAGACTTGAGCTTGAGAAGCTCCCGTAAAAAGGAGGCTTGCCCAGAAGGGAAGGAACGCGGGACAGCGACGGGTTCGGAGAGAGAAAGTTATGCAGGCCATCAGCGACTAAGGTTCATAGGGTGCGGTGTTTACGCAACCGAGATCTTAATTTTTTCAGGGTGGGCTAGAATCAGCAAATAGCAACAAGGCGAGGGGTGATGTCACCGCACATTTTTACCGCACCATACGGACACGTAGGAATTTTTTGGTGTCTTGAGTTACCGGATTGGAAAGACGTCGGGTGACCTTTTTCGTTTGAGTGGCAGGATCAATTTCTTCCTCCACGAGGATGGGTGCAGGGATGGTTGTCCAGTTTTCGAGGTCAAAGGATTCTTGAATTTCGAAGAGGATGTCGGTGACGTCGAGGCCTTGTTGGTAGGTGATTGAAAGGTAGCTATCAGGTTCGACCGTGACGAGTCCGAGGGTGATGACAGGAGCTCCATTGGCGACGTTTGGGTTGTTTCCCGTGGCATATTCGGCAAGCGCGCTTAGGCCATCGCGATCCGAGTCACTGAGATCATTGGTGATTCCATTCACGGTTTTCCAGTCTTCATAACCACTGGAGAGGGCGGTGTCAGGCATGCCAGGGGCTCCTCCGATAGCAGCATGGGCAGACCACGAAGTTGCCTGTGCCTGGACGTTGCCTGTGAAGATCATGGAGTTTCCATTTCCGTCAGCTTCAATGGGCCACGGAGCTTGGTCGTTGTAGGTGAGATTGATGAGCTCGATCGCGCCTGACTTGCTCACGATGAGCTGCTCCCCATCGTTGCTGAGTCGGCCGCCAAATTCACCGGCGATCTTCCCTTGAGTAAGATTACCATAGCGGGCTGTGAAGGCTTCGAGATCTCTAACTAGAACAAGGCGGTGATTTGGTTCAAGGATCGTATTGTCAGCAAAGAAAAAGCTAATTCCCTCATTGAAGTAGACTCCGCTTAGATCGATATGTTGGGAGGATGTGTTGAGAAGTTCGATGAATTCGAAATCGTCGCGGTCGGCAGAGACCGCAAGTTCCTTTACCGAGGTTGGATCGGCCGGCCGGTAATGGATTTCTGAAATGACGAGGTTGGTGGCAGCGGCGGGCACCGTATCAAGACTGAAGAAGGTCGAGGTCAGAGGGCTCCAT
>JAKMGP010000331.1 GCA_022424905.1 Akkermansiaceae bacterium
CCCCGATCTTCGAGGGCCTTTAAAACAGCCACTTCATTTGCAAATCTTTTGTCGGAATCTGTGCCGCGAAACTGTTTGTGAACATGCCCGCGAAAGTCAATCCGAACGAGTGATCTAAGGCCGTCTTTTAGTTCCTTCATCCCTTCGCTCCTAGGCTAGCAATCTTGACGATCGATCCAAGATCATTAGCGTCTTTTAAAATCTTATTGATTCGCGATTTCCACTATTGGTAATTCCCGCTATGGATCGTGACGGATGCGCGATAAAATTGTAGCAGGACAGCGATGGGTCAGTACAAGTGAACCCGAGTTAGGGTTGGGGGTTTTGCTGGAATCGCAGGGAAACAGGGTCGTTATTCTATTCACGACAGCAAATGAAAAACGAATGTTTGCTGTCGATTCCGCACCCATTCTTAGGGTGCGTTTTAAGGTGGGGGATGAAATTCTGATTCACACGGGAGAGACGATCATAATTGATCGAGTTGAAGACAAGGATGGACTCCTGATTTATCACCAAGAAAATCAATCATTTTGCGAGGGGGAGTTGGATGATTCTATTAGTTTTTCTAAACCCGATGAGCGGCTGCTCGGTGGGCAGGTCGACGATCTCCGGACGTTCAACCTGAGGGTTGAATCACTCTTTCGATCATCCAAGATTCGGAAATCCTCGGTGCGGGGTTTTCTGGGTGGGCGGGTTGATTTGATTCCGCATCAAATTGCGATTGCTCGTGAAGTGTCATCGCGACTTGCCCCACGGGTGTTGTTGGCAGATGAGGTAGGTTTGGGGAAAACGATCGAGGCATGTTTGATCCTGCATCGACTTCATCTGACGGGGCGAGCCGATAGGGTGCTGATTCTTTTGCCCGAGCCATTAGTGCATCAGTGGTTTGTAGAGCTTCTGCGCCGCTTCAATTTGCTTTTCGCGATTTTTGATGAGGAAAGATGTCAGTCAATTTCGGGAGAGAATCCATTTTTGGAGAATCAGCTCATCCTTTGCTCTCAAGATTTTCTTTTGGAACACCCTGAGCGTATTCCTCAAGTGATTGGTGCGGGATGGGATCTGCTGATCGTGGATGAGGCTCATCATCTTGAATGGAATCCAGAGGAGTCAAGTGATGGATATTGTTTGGTGCAGAGCCTAGCTCTTGAGACAGCTTCAGTTTTGTTACTAACAGCGACACCACAGCAACTTGGAGCTGAAGGGCACTTTGCGCGCCTGCAGCTGCTGGATCCCCATCGTTATAATGATCTCGATGCATTTTTGGAAGAGTCCGATTATTATGAGTTGGTTGCTGATGCCATTGATTTGATTCAGGAGGGTGGTGAGCCGGATGTGCAGCGGTTTGTGGATCGCTCGCCGCGAATTACAGAAGGGTTGGCCAATTTGGATAAAGAGGGAGCGAGGGAGAGAGTAGTAAGAGATTTACTCGACTCTTTTGGGACGGGTAGAGTAATGTTCCGTAATACTCGCAAACAACTGCGTGGGTTCCCGAAGCGGAAGGCGCATTTGATCGCCTTAGAAGGGGAAGACGCATTTCTTGCTAAGGTCAATTGGTTGGTTGGGTTTTTGGAAGATCATCCCGAGGAGAAAATTCTTCTGATTGGTAAGAGTTTGGATTTGGTTGAGGATTTAATGGAGGCTCTTTTGGACCGAGTTAATATGAAAATTGCCCAGTTTCATGAAGAATTAACATTGCTTCAGCGGGATAGGAATGCCGCTTATTTTTCCGAGAAAAATGGTGCTGATTTATTGATTTGTTCTGAGATTGGAAGTGAAGGGCGTAACTTCCAGTTTGCGCATCACTTGGTGCTCTTTGATTTGCCCGAGAATCCAGAATTACTCGAACAGCGGATTGGGCGACTTGATCGTATTGGGCAGACTGAAACGATCAATATTCATGTCCCTTATGTGAAGGGCGATGCTGGAGAGCGATACGCGCGATGGTATCAAGAGGGATTGAATGCCTTTGAGAAGAATTTGCAAGGGGCTCAGCTTCTAGTGAAGAGACTTCAGCAGATAAAGGCAGACACATTGCCGAGATTTATCGAAGAGTCAAAAAAACTACGAGAGGAGACCGAGGCTCAAATGGAACGAGGGCCCGATCGGCTTTTAGCGCTGACATCAAAGGGCGGTGGTGAGATTGAAAAGGTTCTAGAAGAACTTGATGAATGGGATGGAGATCGGGAGTTTGAGGATTGGATGTTACGGCTCTTTGATCACTTCGGGCTGGAAGTCGAGGAGTTGGATGGCCGAGATTACCTGCTCAAACAGGGTAACGTAATTACCGATGCGTTCCCCGATTTGGCCGAAGATGGAATGGCAGTTACTTTTGATCGCAGTCGTGCCTTAATGCGTGAGGAGATTGGGCTTATGACAGCAGATCATCCGATGGTCAGGAATTCGATTGATCTTCTGTTATCGGCTGAAGCAGGGAATAGTACTTTTGGAGTTTGGGAAGCGCCTGGAACTAGTTCGGTGATCTTGGAGGCTTTCTATATTGTGGAATGTGTGGCTCCAGCTTCTCTACAAACTGATCACTATCTTCCTGCGGTGCCTCTGCGAGTTGCGATCGATTACCAGGGAAAAGATATGACTTCTGATGCGTCTTTGATGAAAGCCGTACTTCGCCGAGGAAATCATCGTAAGCTTCTTGAGCAACCAAAGGTCACGGGAGAGATGATCCCTGAGATGTTAAAAACGCTTGATTCCTTAGCTGGGCAGCGCCGGGCTGCCGTTGTGACGAAATCGCTGGAATTAATGAAGATTGCGTTTGACCAAGAGAAGGAGCGCTTGGAGGACTTGGCTCAGCTGAACCCGCTGGTCGGAAAAGAGGAGTTGCTCGAGATCGAGAGTCATCGTGAAGCTCTTGAATTAGCGCTTGGAGGAGCTCGTCTTCGATTGGATTCTCTTCGTTTGATTTACAAAGTGCCTTCTTAGGAGGGGTAGTTATTGGGAGCGATGAAGTAAGGGGTTAAATCACTGGGGACTCGAACCATCGTGCATCTTTCTAGGATCTGGGGTGGATTCCACGATTCTAAACGTGCTTTCGATAGAAGTTTTAAGGGGACAGGCCAAAGATATTTTGGAATGATTTGGAATTCTTGATCGGTAGGGAAGTGTTTTGAAATCTCGGAGAGGTGTAGCCATTTTCCGCGGCGGCATTTGGGGTTTAAAAATTCGGGATGAGATGTTTTTTGGATTTCGATGTGATCGAACAGGCATCCGTAAACGAGTTGTTGCGTTTTGATGTTTTCATTACGGTAGCTGCTAGGGAGGTCGTCTTGGTATTTTTTGAGGATGCGGAGTTGGTGTTGCTGGAGGTGGCTTAGTTTTTTGAAGTAATTGTCTCGAGCATCTGGTCCAGGAAGATCATTTCCAACGGCGAGGTAGAATTTGGTTGCGAGTTCGAGGTGGATGAGTTGATGGGTTTTAAGATCGCGGAGAAGAAAGTCGAGTTCGCCAACGGTGGTGTGAATGTCTTTTTGGATTTGAACGTTTCGTTCCAGGAGGTCGTAGTTTTTAGAAGACGTGAAGATTTGAGCGAGGGCGTCTTCGTAAAGATGGCCGAGCTTTTGTGAGAAATTGAGAGGCGTTGGTTTATGGGGGGGGGAGAGCTTTGATGGTTGAAGGTTTGGAGCCTCTGGGAGATCAGAGATGAGTGGAGGGGCTGTTAAAAAGCTCTCGAGAATTAGTTCGGTTGCTTGTTGGGTAGAGAGGGTCATTTTGTGAAATTGGGAGTGTGTCACTTGGTGTTTTTGTTTGATGAAGGAAAAAAATCACTATTTTTAGGCGAGAGATTTTGGTGTGCGAGCCACTAGCTTAAAAGCGAGTGCCTGCGCAGTCGGGAATTTAAAAAGCCCGAGCCTCGGCTGAGGTCTCGGGCTTTTGAAGAGGGGATCGCAAGTGGGGGCGCGCGAATAAATCTAGGCGGTGATGGGCTTCATGGCGCCCATTGCTTCGCGGAGGTAGATACCAATTTCCTCGACCTCGTGGTCGCGGATGATGGCATTCACTTGAACGAGGGTTTGGTTGTCGACACTTTGGTCGTTTGAGCTGAGGCCTTTACCGATGACGCTGCTGTCAACCTTGGACATAAAGTCCTGTAAAAGAGGAACAGCGGCGTGACTGAAGAGATAGCATCCATACTCGGCGGTATCTGAAATGACGCGATTCATTTCGTAAAGTTTCTTGCGCGCGATGGTATTGGCAATGAGTGGCGTTTCGTGGAGAGACTCGTAGTAGGCTGATTCAGGCTCGATGCCTGCTTCGACCATAGCTTCGAAAGCGAGTTCGACACCGGCGCGCACCATGGCGACCATAAGGATGCCTTTGTCGAAGTATTCTTGCTCGGAGATTTCACCTGCACCTTCAGTTTGCTCAAATTCGGTTTCGCCAGTGTCCTTGCGCC
>JAKMGP010000327.1 GCA_022424905.1 Akkermansiaceae bacterium
TCGCCGGACGGGCCAACGCGGCAAGACTCATGCCGCCGAGGCGGGGTGTGGCCAACTTCAGCCACTGCCCGGTCAGCTGGAAGGCCATCGTCTCGGCATCCCGCGAGAGATAGCGACGCGCCATCAAGGTCTGCGTGATGCGGAATACCACGTTCTTCGGGATCTCAAGCTGCAGACTTAGCTCCGAGAGGGTGAGACCTTTCGGCGAGCTACTCAGGGTCTCCAGGATATCAAGAGTCCGATCCAAAGCGGGAACGGGAACGGATGATTCTTCGGTGGTGACGATCTGGTGCTCGGATATCATAATGGAGTTAATTTCACTATTTTTTGTCAACACAAGATTGTTCTACATACAGAATTTTTTCTGCCTATAGAAAGAATGATTTTATTCAGTCCGAATCTCGATCCCTGAGCGAGGTGAGCATTTCTTTCTTATATCTGCAGGGGCTCAGCGCGAGCTTACCACCACCCGCAGATATAATCTTCCAAGTGATCCAGGGTTTGGGGCAATCGCCCAAGTCTCGATGGCGATTCCGTCGTCCCGGTTCGCCGATTCAATCTTTGTTGATCGAGTCGTCGTCCAATTTCTTAAATCACTTGAGCTTTGAACTTCGATCAGCACGTCGTCAGCAGCTAGATTTCGAGGCAACACAACCAATAAGCCACCAGCTACGCTTGGATCAGCGCCTGCTTCGATTGCAGGAGAATCAACTCCTAGGGCGTGCTCGAGTAAGTTTGACAAGCCATCACCATCGTCATCTGCATCAGGATCACCTGAGAATTCAAGCCTGTCATCCGAACCTGGATTGCCGCCCAAACCGGTGCTCGATCGCCAGTTGGTGCCCAGTCCATGATCCGGATTGGTCCTCGGTGCGATCAGAACCAAACTAAACCCGGTTCCATCGGCCGCCCTTGGCCAAGGGAGATCGTCGTCATAGGCAAACCTCCGAATGTCGCTTCCCGAAAAATCGGATAAGACAATTAATTCACCACCATTGGCAAATTTGTTGGTGCCGGCAATGCCATACTCGCCAGGAAGAAGTTTCGCTGCAGCCCCTGGATAGCGACTCAGAAATCCAGACCGATTTCGAGCGATGACAACTCTTTCACCAACCGGGATGACAGTTGCTGGTAGCGTGTAATTAATACCGCTAGTGAACTGCACCCCAGTGAGGTCCACTTCGTTGTCACCGATATTCATCAGTTCGATGAATTCGAACGCGACATCATCTGTGAAGCCAGAGGAAATCTCTGATGGGGTCGGGGCACCCGGATGATACATAATCTCGGAGATGGCTAGATTCGCCGCCGAAGCTGGTTCGACGGAACCGCTATTGTTGATTGTGATGGATTCGGTGCCGATGACGTTTCCTGAGAAATTGAGAGCTTCGATCGTGATTGTGTTGGCGCCAAGTGAGACCGGAATGGTGAGTTGCCAACTGTTGTTGTCACTCCAGGTTGCATCGAGGACGCCGCCCCCGGCGAGGCGGAAGCTACGGACATCAACCCATCCGTCACCAGAGAGGGTCGCAGTACTGCCATTCACGTTGTGCGGATTGGGGGTGGTGATATTGAAGGTGGTCGGTGCAACCCGGCTATTGATCTGGCTCAGAACGTTATTCGATCGAGAGTTGATATAGTTTAGGTGCGTATTCCACGGCTGGGACGAGTCGAGCGATTGCAGATGGCTCGTCCACATCGACATGTAGCTGTTATTGTAGGTAGTGCTGATAATATCGTGCAGGTGTCCGAGATAAAGTCGGCGGCGGACAGGGTCTGCAGTCAATTTTGAACATTGACTGTTAGCAAAGATCGTCCTTCCGGCGTCGAAGGCAAAGTCCATGTCATGCGGCAAGAACATGACACGTCCATCCGGTCGGGCATAGTACATTCCATTGTGTTGGCTATTGGCACCTGCGTTGTCGCCTGCACCCGAGAGAACTGCGTAGGCCATGCCCCGCAGCCAGGCATCAACATCAACAACGTCTTCGAGACCCTCTTCGAAAGCCGCGCCGCTCTGGCTAAACTTTTTATTATAGGCGATGATGGGTGCAAATTCGTCCGCTTCCCTATTATTCTTCTTCAGGAAAAACCACCGGTATTTCTCCTTATCGTCGCCGAGGTTGCTGACGTTGACGCCAGTGACCCCGTCGGGGTTTGGCAGCTTAAAGCCGTTCGCATCGGCATTATTTGGGGTGTAAAGCAATTCATACTCGTAGAGGTTACCGTCAGAGCCATTCTCGAACTGCGAGTCGAGGAGAACCGGGTCGTAGCGTGCCATCTGCAAGACCGCCGACCGGGTATGCACGGTCTTTGGTGTGATCACATTAACAAAGTCGTAGTAGCGTGAAACGATCCCTCCGGAGTTGGCAATCATGAAGTCGAACAGGATCTCAAACTGTCCCTGGCCGACCCCCTCTGAGCGGTCGATCGCGAGTGATTTGTGAATTCCGCGGTAGAGTTGGTCAGAGCCGAATCGCATGTTGAATCCAACTCGATTCACTTGGTTACGTGCCCGTTGGCTCCCTTTAAGACGAAGTTTTACGTCGTAGTAGATGTCGCTCTCACGGTCGATGATTGTTGCCCCGATGCGATCGTTGCTCATCACCTCGGTCGGTTGGTGAATAAAATCACGGTCGGCGTTGGTGACGACGATGCGGAAGTTGTGTTGCCCATTGTCTTCGGCGAGTCCGTCATCGACCTTGAACAGGGCGCGGGATTCCGGGCCTGCGATTGGGTAAGTTGCAGTGGCTCCAAGACTGTCGGTTCCCTGGACATAAAATTGTACTACAGTTGATGCGGCTTGCCCGGGAATGATGCCTTCGTAAAAGCCACCGGAGCCAATCCCCATAGTGGTGCTTCGAAAAACGCCGCCATTGACCGAGTAGAACAATTGGATCGTCCCAAGGCCATCCGCATCAGACGGACGGGTCGTGATCTTAACGGATTCATTCACAGCAGGAACAGCGGGGGAATGGATCGTCCCGGTGAAAGTTGGCCCAAGGTTGGACTCGGCGCGTGAATTTGGAGCGGAGGGCGTTCCGACGTGCTGCGGTCGGTCGACCACGGTCACGTGCGGCATGCGGTTGAAGTAGAGTCGCGTGTGTAGTTGGTTAGACCCTCTCACCCAGCGTGCGCGAAAGGTAATATCGTAGGTCCTACCATTGACTGCGGAACTTAGCAGCGTCGTTTCAATCTGATTCGACATGTGGCCGGTGCCGCCAGTGGCGACGAGGCGTAATACCTTGTTGCCAGGTGCCTCAGGATCATCGATCACTTCACTGTGCCGGTGCGTGCCGCGGAATCTCCATCCGGTATCGCCGCGGCTAAAATCAGTATTGCTGAGTTTTTGCGTCGAACCATTTTCGATCACGCTGATATCGTCAATCAGGAGTTCACCATCGCCGAGTAGACCGATATTGAATTCGCGCCACTTCGAGTCCGGGCCACGGCTTCCAGCGAGAACCGCGCTATGAGTGTAAGTTTTCCACTCTGTCTGGACGGTCTCGTCACTGGCAGCCCACGAGGCTCCGTTGCTTGGATCAGCAAAAAGATCGCGAAGTTCTAGAGTCGCGCCGCCGCCGTCCGGGGCATCTGGCCATCTCCCTCCATCGAAATAGCGCATCTCAAAGGCAGAGTTGTTGTCGGGATCGCGTAGCAGAAGATGCTCACCGGAGCGCGCGAGGGTTCCACCAAACTCACCTAGCAGGCGCGCGCCCGGAAACGCAGCGGAAAACTCGGCCGCATTACGTGCGATGCAGGCATGTTCCCCTGCAGCCAGATTGGTTCCAGGTGGGAACTCGAAGCTGATTCCGTTTCCGAAATCCCATCCGCCCAGATCGACCGGGGCTCCGCTGCGATTAGCGATCTCCAACCATTGGTTGTCTGAATTTCGGTGGGGCGCACCGGGAATGAAAGGGGTGAGTGCAAAGCGCGCGTCCAGTTTCATGCCAAAGACGATATCGCTGGAACCGGTCGAGGACTGATGAACTTCCACCGAGATACGGTTACTGCCTATGACAAGGGCACCCCCCGGGATGGCAAGCGTCCGTATCGTTGCATTACCTACGCTCGGATTGGCCTGGGTTTCGGGTCCGGCTCCACTTGATAGGTTAAAGGTTCCAACTTCATTTCCATTGATATAAAAAATCGCACCGTCGTCGATCTGGTGGGTGATTTCCATCGAGTCGAGGCCCGCAAGTTGCTGGGCCGTCAGATCAAATTCCCTCTCGAAATAATAAGTGACAGTCGAGGAGCTATAGGTCGCAAAAAGATCAGTGACGAGGGGCTCGGCGAGCACTCCAGATTCGCGACCGATCGGGGCACCGGCGGACTTCCAGTTGCCGCCAACCACGTGACTCGTCCGAGCCCAGTCAGCCGTCAGGTTTTCGTCGCCATCGTTGTAGCGCCAATTAACGTTGAACCCGAATAACTCGACCGTGTCGTAGGTCGCGGGGGTATCCGGGATCGCTGAGAGCGCGGGAGGATTGTAGGCAATCTCGCTAATGACGATCTCATCATGGAAAGCAAATGCATTCGGGGCGCCCGGTGTGGCACTCGGAGGATAAAGCCAAGCGCCGCCCTTTTCCGAAGCGCGACCTCTCAGGCGTCCGGTTTGCCTTTGCCCGTCGAGTACGATAGACCCCGAGGCATCATATAAAAAAACATTTTCAGTATCTGCGGGACGAAATCCAAGAGTGGCCTCATCGAGCAGGAGGAGTCCGCCGGACGCGAGCGTTTGCGCGGGGAGTATATACTCGCGCGCCGGATCTCCTCCGATCGAAACGATCATGCCGCCGAGCTCGACACCCCCGATTCCCGTGTTGATCAGCTCGATCCAAAAGTCCGCTTCTGTCGCGGGTGGGATCTCGTTAATTACGATCTGGGGAGCAGACCCGGGAGCAGGATCTTTGATCACCATGTCGAGCTCCGCACCAAATACGATATCGCTGCTGCTGCCATCTGTCTGATGGACTTCGACCGAAAGCCGATTCGTCCCCGCGACGGCAGCACCCGGCGGAAGAGGAATGGAGCTCGAGAGGACGGCCTCAATATTATTTGTGGCACGTGTCGCCGCTGTAATGACTCCTCCCGGAAGATTGGTGCGCAAGACTTCGGTTCCATTCAGGTAAAAGACCGCGCCGTCATCAATCAGGTGCCGGATAGGCAAAGACTGCAATGAGTTCGCCTGTTCCCCGCTTAGCTCAAAATCCTTTTCGAAATAATAAGTGACGCGGTAGGGAAAGTTTAAACCGGGGAATTCCAAGGTCGTATTAATGGTCTCTGCGAGTCCTCTTTCGCTTGCTATTACTGCTTGCCCTGATTCCCAATTACCGCCGATCGGATGGGCCGTTGCAGCCCAGCCCAAACCAAGGTCTTTACCGGCCTCGTTGAAGCGCCATGTTGTATTGAGATCAAAAAGTGGAATAGTCGTAACCGCTGGCGGCGCGTTTTCATCAGGAAAATTCATCGCCCCAGGTGTACCGCCGACCTGCTCGGAATATGACCAATTTTCGTCAGGCTTGTTTGCTAAGTATGGATTACGTTTGGCAAGCGTTGCACCAGATCCGTCGGCTTCGACCGGCCAACGCCCCGCGTCGTTGTAATCAAGTTCATCCATCAGCCGATCTCCCTGATTGATCAATTCAAGTCGTTCGCCAGCGTTGTTGAGGCTGCCGGTGAATGGTCCGAGCTGTCCGGCTCCAGGATTCTTCGCGACTACGATATAGCTTCCGGGGTCCACGATCGTTCCCTGCGGGAACGTGTAATCGATCCCCTTAATCCGCCACCCCGAGATATCTGTCTTGATTCCCATCTGGTTGAAGAGCTCGACCCACTCATCCTCTTCCGTCGATCCCGCCGGATTGTATTGTATTTCGTTGAAAACAACGATTGCGTCAGGCGATCCTGCGAAGCCGAAACGGCACGCCAAAAGTGAGATGAGAAGGAGGCGATGAAACATAAAAAGTTAGGCGGTAAATACCCTTTCCATGGAAGTATGATCTTTGTTCTGCCAAAGCGACTCTCTATTATCGCATCCATAGTGTGGTTGCGCGAATAGGACTTGATCCTCAGCGCGCACCACCCTCTGTCAGGGGAATTCTAACAAGGTGATAAAAGGCTTAGTTTTCCCGCACGCGATAGAAAAGAGTCGGAGTGTTGCCAGCGACGATTGTGTCTACGAATTTCGTAGTTGAATCGTCTGCAACGATTCCGTCCTGAAGCTCAGCCCAACCTCCCGGTTGACCTTCGGCATTAAGATTGGTGGAGAAATCGATCGCATATTCTTTTCCGGGGCGAGAATTGAAGGTCAGAGAGACTGCTGGGTCACCGGAGTCTCGGTAGTTTTCGATGTAGGTGATATCGGTGATGGCAAATCCCGACGACCCAATTCCAAATTCGCTGAAGTCCCCATCCTTAATGGCCGCGACTTGGCCGGCTGAAAGGCCTCCATTGAAGATCGCGACGTCATCGAGGCGGCCTAAGAAATCGACGAAGAGGTCGTGCCGATTCCCGATCTTAAGAGGGGTGTCGGAATCCTCGAGCTCGGCGTCAATGATTCCCTGGCCATCGGGGAGGCCGTCGAAGTAGAAAAAGACTTCACTCCCAATTTTTGAGACGGCGATGTGGTGCCATTCGCCGGCAGTGGGAGCAGTAAAGGCGTCAGCGAACCCGATAGGTCCCGCGCCGGCTCCTCCATACAAGCGAGGCACTCCTGATCCGTTGAAGAGATAGAGATCGTAGGCAGCAGGATAATTGCCTCCAGCTCCAGCAGTTTTCCCCAATATTCCCCGGTAATTGTTGTAGTCGGTGGCATTGACCCAGGCGGCAAGAGTGAGGTCGTTGGTGAGCGAGAGGCTATCGGAGTCAGCCGCCTCGAGATAGGAATCATTTCCATCAAACTCCATCACTCCGCCACGCTCGGGATCGTTGACCCAAGAGGCGCCAGTTGCAACCGTGGCATTATTGGCAAAATCAGAGAGATCGGGTTGAGGGTTGGTGTCACCATCAAACGGCCAATAACCGACCAAGGTCACGGCTGGAGTTGAATCAGCCTTGTTGGGATCACTTCCTCCAGTGACCTCAATGGAGTCACTGAAAGTGTCCTCATCGGTGTCTACGAGGGTAGGATTGGTTCCGGTATCAGATAGCCCGTTAAAACTTCCGGTGTTCGTTTCTACTCCGTCAGTCAGAGAATCGTTATCGGTATCGGGATTCGTAGGGTCGGTAGGTGGGCGCAAGCCTGCTCCATCAATTTCAGCGCCATCTTCCAGCGTATCATCGTCGGTATCTGCTTTGGTGGGGTCCAAAT
>JAKMGP010000338.1 GCA_022424905.1 Akkermansiaceae bacterium
CGAAGCTCCAGGGTTCGGCTTGACGCCACGGACTCTGAGGTCAAGCCCTAGGTCACTACTTCCACTAGAAGTTTGGTGCACTTCCACCGCAATGATATTGATTCCTTCCAAAAGATCACCCGGAGAAAGAATCAGAGATTTTAAGCGCACGATTTCATCCTCGGGACTAGCGCTACTTGCTAGAGAACTAAAAGTGACGACTCCATCAGTCAGATTACTTCGGTCGATCTCTCTTCCGTTGAGGTAAACAATAGCTCCGTCATCGCGAATTAAATCGACCACAAGTTCGGTATAATCGGACGCACCCGTGACATTAAATTCCTTACGAAAGTAGGTTGTGATATTTCGCGGAGTAGTCGCTGGTCCAACAGTGGTCTTGATAGAAATTCCACCAACCCGACCATATCCCAACATTGCCTGCCCAGTTCCCCAGCCATTTTCATTATAGTTTGGATGCTTCCAATCAGAGGAACTGTAGGCCGCTTTTCCAACCACGACGTTGCTGTTGCTCTGAGCGACCCCGTTGTCGAGAAAGCGCCAGCCATTCGCTTCAAAGTCGAGGAAGGTATCTCCAACCACTCCACCTACGAGCATCCCAGCATCTGGGTTGACCCCACCACCAACCAATCGCGGGTCGCTGCCGTCAGTCGTGTAATAAATATTTCCTTCTGTCGCAGTAACTGCGAGATCAAAGTCGTTTGGAACAATTCCTCCGTGCTGCGAATAAACCGGAGGATCAATAGAAGGGTAAAGATCACGAGAGCGGAGTTCACGAATGATAGAGCGGCTATTCCCCTCATCATGAAGAATGGGAATATAGTGATCAGTGATAACGTCGCGCTCGACTACCCAATGCTGCTCACGAGTAAAATAGATAGGGTTATTGAGAGTAGGAGGGTAATAATCGGCATCAATGTTGGTCGAACTTGACGCAGTATTGCCATAAGGCGTGTTGTCTTGAGTGTCACCCCAGCGAGCGGACTCTGCAACGATCGCTTTATCAATCTCATCAGCAATCTTCCGGTAGCGTTTAACCGACTCACCCTCACTGAGCGCACCGCCATTGAACATGTGCTTGTGAACACGGTCGGCGAAAAGAAGCAGGAATTCATCATTTCGTCGTAGTCGCTGGAAAGGACCGCCCGAACCCGAACTGCTGTTATAACGATTCCAGCTGAACTTATCTAAAGCGATTTCTTGGTCCCAAACTTGGAAACGGAATTTACCGTCACCGCTGATCTCGTTAACGGCACCGTAGCCATTTTTGGCCGGCCAATCTTCTGCGTCCGCGTAAAAATGGAGAAACATGTAATCGATGTAGTTATCGAGATCGAGATAGTCCTTCACTTGCTCGTAAACGCCATTGTCAGTGATATTACTACTGAGAAGATTGGTCATGGCATTCCAGCGAGACCTCGCTTCCGTCACGGCGTGATCCTTATTTACCTTCCAGTCCTCTTCTCTACCCCCAAGGTGTTCAGCATACCAATCGTCTTCAATTCGCTCAGTTAAATCGTGAACACCAAAATAAAGTCCATTGTAATAAAGATGCACGAATCGGCCGTGTCCGCTGGCGTGGCCTAGATCGGTCATGCTATCCTTCATCCAGACATCACGGGTATACTGCGAATCATTTGGGCGATAGCGACTACTGCTCCAAGTATTTAAGGCCCAAGAATCAGTAAAGCAGGCTCGCAAAACAAGCTTGTTAAATGTCTCAACTTCCGAGTCTTCAAACAATGGATAGTTTAACTTGGGAATGCCGACCGAGGAACTGAAAGTAAGACGCATCGAGTGCTTTTGCATCCGATTGGGGGTTCGGCTTGAATTGCCCTGTGTTTCGATTTTGCAGTCTTCCTGAAAACCCTTCGTGCCATCGGGGAATATATATTCAATCGAGCACTCCCGTTCGAAACGACCCCGCGGATTAGTGAGGACCCCACCATTTCCTCCCGTAATGTCCTGTTGTCTCATCGAAATTGCCATGGTCGGAATATCAAGTAAGGCTTCCTGCACCGTGTAAATTCCAAGTCCATTTGTATTATTCACAACTCGCGGATCCATCTCGTAGTCCGAAGCAACATTCTGACCAACCTGGCTATCGAACCCCCAGTTAGAAGGCCATCCAGGTGGATTAGTTGGTTGCTTCACAACATCTTCAATAAAGAGATAGGTATGGGTATCCACGTTGGTCGGAAGCCAATCGCTGAAAGTCGCAATGGCGCGAATAGTGCTCGTCGTATTGATGGAGATCGGCTCCGAGTATACGATTCCCGAGCTTGGCGTTGGTGGCGAACCATCCAGCGTGTAGCGGATGGTCGCTCCCGGCGTATCCGAGGTGATCACCAACTGGAAAGGATCAGTGTAGAATCCACGATCATTTGAAAAATTGGTATCCTTCACCACACCAGGGAAGGCCGAGGCACTATTTACAGCTCCCGGCGTAGCACTTTGAAAAAAAACAAGAGGCCCTGCCCTTGAGGGAACTCCGTAAGAAGTATCTGTAAATTGTTCGGGGAAAGTTGGGGAGAAACTATCGTCCACCGTAGAGCCGTTTGGCCGGACGATAGCGAGATACTCCCCTCCCGTGCTTAGCCCAAAATTGGTATGAGCATAACCATCGGAATCCACAGTATCCTCACCGGAGGCAAACACGACGAGGTAGCCCTGTGCGGAAATTGTAATATTAGGGAAGTTCCATTTAGTGGGATTCCCTAAACTGTCAGTGAGGTAATAACCATCGAGATTGACCGTTTGATTGTTAGGGTTATAAATCTCAATCCAATCTTCGCGTCGGCCAAAACCATCCTGAAGGCCGGTGACATTACGAGTTAGAATTTCGTTGAGGCGTAACGGGAGAAGGGTATTTGGAAAGTCCGTGACATTAGTAGGATCCGTACCTTCGCTGTTTTCAAGAGCGTCGTTGAAGCCATCACCATCCGTATCGGCAAGATTGGGATCCGTGACATATCCACCGACTCCCGAGAGTTCGTCGGCATCACTCAGACCTTCCCCATCGCTATCAGCAAGAAGCGGATTAGTCCCGAAAGTCTTTAGCTCCTGCCCGTCATTCAGGCTGTCGTTGTCGGTGTCAGCGAGGGTAGGGTTAGTTCCAGCACTTTGCTCCTCCACATTAGTCAAATTATCGATGTCGCCATCATCGCCGCCCGAAACGGTAGTCAGCGACGCGAAGTAGAGGAGCTCCCAGTCATCGTCCAACCCATCATTGTCCGAATCATTTACAACCTCGATGGTAAAGACTTCTTCGTAAAATGCTCCCGCGGCATCGGCCGTGCGGACTCTGACGCTCAGGGTTGCTCCGCCAATCAAGGCGCTGAGATCGCGGTCGACCCGTAAAATGTTTCCGTTAATTTCAAAAAGCCCATTATCGGAACTGCCTTCGCCTTCTCGAAGAGAATAAGTGAACGTATCATCTGGCGTAGGGTCAGACGTTGAAAAACTGCCAACAGCCGAGCCAATCGTGGCAGCCTTAGCAACAATAAGACTAGAAAGCGTTAGGTCATTGGGACCATCGGTCGCAATCGGCGCCCCAATCTCCAGTCCATTAATAAAGACATTGTGAGAAGAGCTCGGACTAGTACGCGAAACAATTCCTCTCAAGGTCACCGCGCCAGCACTATTGGTGATAACATTCAAGGTGATGACATTATCAGCTAGGGTTGCAGGTCGACTCGTGAAAGTAAGGCGCTGCACCTCCGACCCGCCTCCGCTCCAGTCGGCCGCTCGCCCACCAGTTGAACTAGCATCGTAGGCCCAAATCTTGATAGGATATTCCGTGGTAGGCTGGAGACCAGTGAAGTCGAGTCGGAGACCACTTCCAGGTCTACTTGAAAAACTGCCCCCCGCAAAAAGGAAGTCGCGCCACATTGACGCTTCACCACCACCACCATTGTTCGAACGATCTCGATTATCAAGAGTGACACTCCCAATGGCGTCCACATCAAGACTCACGCCACCAGGGAAATTTTTGGACCATGAATCTCCAAGATCTGAATTCCCTGAGGACAGCGATTGCCAACCATTCTGAGTCGTCGCGTTTTCATTAAAGTCGACCCGAAGGGTCTGTGCTGCCAAAGGCAGAGAAATTGCTCCTAAAATCAAAATTATGGAGAAATAGACGATCACTCTCATTAGACGAAGAAGCTAGTTCCTCAAGATTGTCATTCAACATTTAAGTCCTTGCTCAAAGAAATAGGGAAGAACCATAAGCACTTATCCAAGCCAGTAAGTTACCTCAGATCTGCGAGAACATTACGGGGAAATTTATAGCAAGTGCCATTTTGATTCTCGCCAATTACCGGATACTTACGATTACGCGGCTTCAGAGCTACGAGGAAATACATGTCTCCACCACTTAAAAACGGACGACGATAATCGCTCCCACTCAAGTCAAAGAGCCCGGCATATTTTTCAAATTCTTTTTCTTGTGGTTCCTTTTCATCAACTTCACCAGGTGTGAAACTAAGCCTGAGATCGAAGTTCTCATCAGTAAATCTGCCTTTACTCTTTCCGGTTTGAATACCCCATTTTATGGCAATTTTCCGAACTGCTTCCTGAACTTCAACCTGAAATTCCCTGACAAGATTACGATCAAACTTGACCACCTTACCAGGGGGGTAAACTTTAGGATTTAGGCCATAGCTAAGCTTGCCATAAGTTTCTTCTTTACGACCGCGCCACCACATTTGAGAGGGGTCGCTTGAAGGTTTATGCTGGTAGGTTGCGAAAATCTCGCCGGTTTCAACATGATACAGCGCCCAAGGAAAATCGGGCTGCACCACATCCTCGTCGTAAGTTCGATCAGGTCTCGCCCCGATGTGGCCACAAATGGCTTTCCACCGCTCATCATGTCCACAGTTTTCCTTGTGAAGTTCCCATGCTAGAGCGTGAGCGATTTCATGGAGAATCGTATCACGCACTTCATCATCAGTATTTAAAATGGTCAGCGGCCCACTGAGTGAGATCTCTCGGGAACTCATATCACAAAGACCGAAACGCTTCTTGGCAGAATCCATTTTCCCGATCCACCCCAAATCAATTAGCCCATGTGCTCCCATCTCTTCCTGAAGGAGATTAAAAGCCTCTTTTAGTTCCATAAATATTTTCTGTCCAAAATTGAAGTAGGATCTGCTTTATGAAGCACAGGGATCCAAAACTCAAATCAGGAAACGATTCGCCCTACGAATTACTTCCAAGGTCGCAGAGAAAACATACGCTCTGAACCAAAGTTTTCTCGTTCCTTCTCTGTTGATTGACTTCGAGCTATCCTCTCGCCAATCTCTGGTCGATGGCCAACCTCTCTCACCTTGATGACTCTGACCAACCACGGATGGTCGATGTTTCGGCGAAAACCGAAACCACCCGAGTTGCCACCGCGACCTGCCTCGTCACTTTAGGCCGTGAGTTGTTATCGCAAATGGACGATGGAGAGCTCCGCAACAAAAAGGGCCCTGTTCTTCAGACCGCCATTTTGGCCGGAATCACCGGGACCAAAAAGACCTCCGACCTAATTCCACTCTGTCACCCTCTTGCCCTAGACTCCGCGAAAATCGAGATTACGCCGCACAACGACGAGTCACTCCTAATCACAGCGACCGCCAAAACGACTTCTCGAACCGGTGTCGAAATGGAAGCCCTTACCGGAGCCTCCGTAGCGGCCTTGACGCTCTACGATATGTGCAAAGCCGCAAACCCAGCCATCATCATTTCAGATCTTAAACTCGTTAAAAAAACTGGCGGTAAATCTGACTATAAAGCATGAAAGCACTCATACTTACCGGTGGAAAATCGTCCCGTATGGGGCAAGATAAGGCCTCGCTTAAGATTGGCGGCGTCACCCAATTAGATCGCATCGTTTCGTTGATCGAACCACTCACAGATCAAATCTTTCTTTCGGTCGCACATGACGATAAGGACCAGCGCTCACTACCCACACTCCCAGATCTAGAGCCTTCCCCCGGCCCGCTGGGAGGGCTTCAAGCAGCTTTCTCTGCCGACCCTAAATCGTCATGGCTCGTCATTGCCTGCGATCTTCCCATGATCCAGAAAGATGATCTTGAATCCCTTGTGACGCAAAGCGATCTCTCGAAAGACGCCACCTGCTTTCTTAACCCTCTTGATAATCATCCTGAACCTCTTTGTGCTCATTATTCGCCCTCGGCAGCGGGCAAGCTAGCAAAAGTGCTCGAGAAGAATCAGCGCTGTGCCCGCCGGTTTATGGCATCGCTCGATCGCATAGACCTAGTCCCTTCTGATCCCCGTGCCTTGCTCAATCTAAATCGCCCCGAACACCTCGTGGAGCTACAGCACCTCCACGAACACGGAGCAATTGAAAAAGAAGTGAAGGTGGAATACTTTGCTAGACTCAGCCATGAAGCTGGGATGGATTCCGATGTTCTTCATACTTCCGTCGCCACCCTTGCTGGCCTTTGGGAAGAACTGCGGCTCAAGCATCATTTCTCGCTGGATCTTCCGCATGTGAAACCGGCAGTCGATAACGAATTTGCCGAATGGACCGACCTTATTTCCTCCGGCCAAACTATCGCTTTCATGCCACCCTTTGCTGGCGGATAAAAATTATGTTTTCTATCCAAAAAACTCCAATCGATGTAATGGCACTTCGCCACCAGATGACCGATCCCACTTGCGGAGCCCTCGTGGTTTTCGAGGGTTTAGTTCGCAATCATCACGAAGGTCGTGATGTTGAAAAACTTCACTACACCCACCATCCAGTCCTCGCGCAGAAGGAAGGGGAAAGGATTGTTGCCGAAACGATGAAAAAATTTCCGATGGTTCAAGCCCTCGCTGTCCACCGCGTCGGAACCTTGGAAATCAGCGAGTGTGCGGTAGTGACTTTAACAGCCTCGGCTCATCGCGAAGCGGCCTTTGATGCCAACCGTTATTTGAT
>JAKMGP010000002.1 GCA_022424905.1 Akkermansiaceae bacterium
GAGTGAAATCCAGCTCCCTTTGTCAGCCTTAGCTTTTGTTTTCTCAGCAGTTTCCTCGGCGAAGGAGATGCCGAAGGACAAGAGGGCGGCACAAATCTGGATTCTTTTCATTTGGCGAGGCTAGGGAGCCAAGCTCGCTGATGCAATGGGGAATGCGGATTTCAAGCCGTTCGTCTGGCGACCTTGCGGCGCACAATGGGATAGAGGCAAATGCTGGTAATAATAATCAGCGAGCCAAGGTAGAATCCCAGGTTGAGGGTTTTATGTTCCTGAAAAAAGAGAGCGGCGAGAGCAATTCCGTAAACGGGCTCCAAATTGTTGGCAAAATTAATGGTGAAGACACTGAGCCGCTTAAGAAGTTCGACGTATTGCGAGTATGCGACCACGGTGCAGAAGAGAGCTAAAATCATGATCCAAAGCCAGTCTAGGGAACCCTCGGGGATTGGGATTGAGCCATCTTTCAGGAGAAGGAATACGCTTGCGAAGAGGGAGGCTCCCAGCATTTCATAAAAGGTAATGACGTAGTGGTTGGCTTTCTCGATGTGAAAACTGTTAATCACCGAGAAGACAGCGGCGAGGAAGGCCGAGAAGATTGCGATGAGGAAGCCATCACTGTATTCGAGCTCACTTCGGTAAATGATGGAGACGCCAATGACAGTGACCGATCCAAAAAGGACATCAATCGGGCGAAACTTTCGACTCTTAATAATAAGAGGTTCCAGGATGGCGGTCCAAAGAGAAAGAGTCGCGACTCCAATCATGCAGATTGAAACATTGGCGACTTTGACCGCGAGAAAGAAGGTGATCCAATGTCCGCTGATGATAAACCCGGTTGCAATAAAAATGAGAGCGTTTTTAACGCTTACTCGGATTCGGTGCCGAAGCCAGAGAAGGATACAAGAGGCCGCTACACCGGTACGCCATGCTACAATTCCCAGAGCGGGGAGTGTGAGTAATTCTCCAAGGACTGCGGTGAATCCCCAGAGGATAACGATGACCTGGAGCTTCAGGTGGTCACGTAGCATAAAAGCGGGATTTGATTTTGCGAGTGTCTTGTCTTTTCCGAAACGCAAGGTGGTCGCTAGTGGTTGTCTCCCTCGAGTTGATGTCCGGCCTTAGTTCCAACTTTCGCATAAAGTTCGATCATTTGGCGACTGGACTCGAGAAGGTCATTGGTGAGGGTGACCGAGTTGGGCTCAAACAAGAGCAGGGTCGAGGAGCCACCGAAGGCGAAATAGCCCTTTTCAGCGCCCTTGGCGACCTCTTGGCCTGAAGTGAAGGTTTGGTGGATCGAGCCCACGCAGGTTGCGCCAATTTCCATACAGATCACGGTGCCGAAATCTTTGGTCACGAGCTCGGTGACAGTTCTTTTGTTTTCCCAGAGGTAGGAGAGCTTTCGGCGAAGTGCGAGTGGGGAGACTGAAAAGAGCGGGCCGTTAATGGTGCGAGTTTCTCCAGGGGTGCCGGCACAGGGGAAGTGGAAGCGATGGTAATCAACCGGGCAAAGGCGCGAGAGTAAAAGGGGGCCGTCTTCGTATTTTTTTCCGAGTTCGGCCGAACCCAGTAGCCCGGATACGCTAAACTTTTGCCCTTTTACGAAGACCGACTCAATTTCACTCGCTTTTTCGAAGCCCAAATGGCGGCCATCGGCAGGTAGAACGACGGGTGTTTCGTCGATTAACCGGGCTCCGGGTCTGAGTTTCCGATAGAAAAAATCGTTAAATGACGTGAATTCTTGTGGCGATTTCTCAAAGTCTTCAGCGTCGAGGCCGTAAGTTTCCAAAAAAGGAGCGATTTTTTCGGTAGTTTTGGGCTTATCCATGCGGTTTCCATACCACTTTGAAAAGAAGGGGCGCTTCACAAAGCTATGTAGGGCAAGCTTTCCAAGCGGATTACCGTAGGCCCAGCGGAGAAATCCTTCGCCGTAAACTTGTTCGGTTTCCATTTCGCCCGTTTCACGATTGAGATACTTGATTGGTTCCACACCAACACCATGGCGACGAATTAGGAATTTGAAATTTGAAATTTCATACTGAGCCATTACGTCTTCTTCAGCCATGCGAATTGTCCTAATCGTGACTGCTGCGATCTTACTTACAGGTTGTAGAAAACCTGCGGCGTCTATCCATGTGACGGAATCCCGTCGCCTGACCTTGCATGACCAAGTCTATCCTGGTGATTACAAGGATGCTCCTCCGATCGGTTGGCGGCGGCTTCCCGGAACCCAGTTCCGGCTTATCAATTACGTGGCGGGTGAAGATGAATCCGTCGAGATTGTTGTGGGAGAGACTCAAGGAGATCTTCTGGCCAATGCAAATCGTTGGCTGGGTCAATTTGGGCTCTCGCCCGTTCAGTCGCTGGAATTTCTCGGTAGAACTGAAATGCTGGGTAAAAATGCTTATTTAATCGAAGGCGATGGAACTTATAGCCCAGGAATGGGTCGTCCTCCGAAGGAAGATCATGCCATGATTGGGGTTATTCGTGAGAGCGCCTTTAATTTAATCACTCTAAAAATGATAGGCCCTGCTGAGGAAGTGAAAAAACAGAGGGATTCTTTTTTTGAGTATATGAGAAGTTTCGAGGCGATTTATGATCACAAGATCGATCCCTCGGTCGAAGAGGTAGAAACTGAAAATGGGGAGGGAAAGGAGTAGACCATGGCAAAAAAATTTAAAGAGATGTCATTGGGTCAGCGAATTTTTCGCATTGCGGCTGGATTTGAAATTGCGGTGGTCTGTTTGAGTTTGCTTTTTCTCCTGACTTTCTTCGGCACAATAGAACAACGGTGGTTTGGCCTCTGGACAACCATTCATAAATATTTTGATTACAATTCTGTTTTTGTTTTGCCCACTCGGGGTGACGGCAAAGTAATTTTCCCTCCGCTTCCGGGTGCCTACTGGGTGATTGTGGTGCTCTCCGTCAATATGTTCCTGGGGGGCATCGTCCGGGCTCGTAAAGGGTGGCGAAAGGCAGGGGTCTTGGTCAGTCATTTTGCGATCCTCTTCATGCTCGTTGCTGGTGCGGTATCCAGTTTGTATAAGGAAGAAGGGAATATGAGAGTTCTGCAGGGTGAGAAATCCGACTATGCCCAGAAACTTTTTAAGCACGACATTGAGGTTTTTGCGTTTGATGAGGAAGGGGACCGTGAGGAACCTGCTATCATTCGTTCTAAGCTTATCAAGGCACTCGGAGAGGAGGGCGGGCTCGAGGCAAGCTTTGAAAAGTTCGATTTCAAGCTAGAGATCGACAGGTATCTTCCCTACTCGGAGCTTGCGTTGGATTCTCCCACCACTCAGCGGCCGAATAACGAAGAAGTTGTTGATGGGTTCTTCCTTGTCGAAGTCGATAAAGACACCAAAACCGAGGAACGAAATATGCCAGGGTGTTACGTGAGCATCAAGAACGAGAATGATGATCTGATCCAGAGACT
>JAKMGP010000045.1 GCA_022424905.1 Akkermansiaceae bacterium
GATCTCCGAGAGAATAATGGGTTTCAAAGCATTGCCTGGATTGATCCTTCCAAACGCACCCACGCCGACATGTTTGGATCAGGATATACAATGACACTCTATTCAAGCTACCCCAATCTCTCCCGAAACTACTTTAGCGAGGCCGGTGTCGCTCGGACTCAAAGAATGGCCAGTGTCCGCAGTAACATTTCACTTTCCGAAGGTGGAGATGCCGAGATTGAAATTCGATACAATCGAAAGGAATCCATCATGATTCTTTTTATCAATGGAAACTATGCCGCCCAGTGGAATGACCTTGGCGGGTTTCCAGGTGATGGCACCGGATTTGGAATTGTTAATAATACCAGTAACGCCCGCGTTCGAATCTCCGAGGTTATGATCACCTCCTGGAACGGCATGACCGATAGCGCCAACAGCATGGTTCACCCAAACCGGGACCTCGTTCTTCTCGGAAATGGAACAGACCGTTTTTCGGGGCAAATTATTGGAATCGAGGGTGGACTCGCACATCTCAAGTCCGCCTACATGGACGCTAAGATTCCCGTCAAAGATCTTTCTAAAATTGTTCTCAAGGAATCATCCTCGACAGACCTAGAAAGCGACAACCTCTCAGAGGAGCTAACTTGGGAACAAGAACCCGTTACAATTGTTTATAAGCCCTTTGGGAAAATCAAACTCAACCCAATTTCCGCCAAAAATAACCTGTTAATCGGCAACTCTCCTTTTTTGGGGAAAATCACCGTCAATTTATCTGCCGCCGCAATGCTTCGTTTTATCGAAGGTTCACCCGACTTGTCCGATTGGTTCGACGACCTGTAACGCTCATCTTTTAATTCTATGCGCACTTCCCTCACCGCCGGCTTAACCATGGCCTTCCTCAGCATCGGCCAGGCAAATGATCAGATTAGCCTAAAGAACGGAGACCTCTTTTTCGGAAAAGTTATTGCACTCAAAGGAGGTCTCATCGAGCTCCAAACACCCCACAGCGAAGCACCCCTAAAAATCGTTAATAAAGACCTAATCAAACTCAACTTCTCGGCAGATTATTCAGAGAAGGAGACCCCTGACGAGCTTCCCAAAAACTCCCAGGAACTTTACCTGAGGAATGGCGATAGCATTCCTGGTGAAGTGGTTGGCTTAACCCCAAGCCACCTTTCGTTCCAAACTTGGTTTACCGGACTTCTCGAGATTCCACGGGAGCAAATCGATTCTGTCTTTTTTGGAGTCACTCCACAGCGAAATATCTTCAGAGGCCCCATTGGAATCGAAGGATGGTCTCAGGAAAATAATGGCCGCTGGCGCTATGAGGAAGGCGCCCTAACCTCCCGTGACAAGGGTTTTATCGGGCGAGATCTCAAGCTTCCTGAAAACTTTATCTTTGGCGCTGACATTAGCTGGGAGTCATCTCCGAATATCCGCATTCATCTTTGCACCGATGAAGCAAAACCTCAGAGTGACGGAACAAGTGATTCGTATCTCGTAAACCTAAATTCTGGAGGAGTTCAAGTCAGACGCGTTATGCCTGCCGGCGCCAGCGGACCAAAATTTAAAACGCTCATCACTTCCACCCAAGCTCCCGGGAACAAGAGCTCCAACACTTGTCAACTCGAACTTCGAGTGGATCGGGTCACCAAAATTCTCCAACTCTATCTTAATGGTGAAAAATTAGGACAAGGAATTGACCCGACTGATTCCCCAAAGGGATCCGCCATTCTTTTCGAAAGCATGAGTTCAGGAAGTTCTGATAATAGCATTAGTAACATCATCGTTAACGAGTGGGACACCACCACTCAATTGCTTCGCCGTGAACCACGTGCCGAAGATAAACTCGACACTTTATCAGTAGACGATGGTGATCGCTTCAGTGGAAAAATTCTCTCCTACAGCCCGGCAGATCCAACCAAGCCATTCACCGTTCAAACACCTCTGAGCCCGAACCCAATCTCAATCCCACTCGAAAATTGTGCCGTGATGTATTTCACGAAAGGCACGGATATCCCAAAATCGAAAGGACAATATCATCTCGCTCTGCGAACTGGCGGCAAACTCAGCCTCTCTGGAATTCAGTTGGGTCCTGACAAGCTCAAAGCAAGCCACCCATGGCTCGGAGAACTGGAAATCGACCGTGTCGTCATGTTGTCGATCAGCAAGAGTGAATAAACACCGAAGAACGCAACCTCTTAACACCGTGAAAAAACTTCTCTTTGCTTCCACCCTTTTTCTAGTCAGCGCCATTCCCTCTTTCGGCGAAGACGAAGAGACTTCAAAAGAGCGGCCTTCAGTCCTCACCTTTTCAGACAAGAGCAGAATCAGTGGAACTCCAAAATCTGTCGAAGCGGAAAAAAAACAGCTCATCTTTGACTCCTCTTCTCTAGAAGGCCTGACCGTCCTTAACACTAAAAGGCTTCTTGAAATGACACTCAACGGAGCGCCAAAAAAGATTGAAGCGGATCATTACGCCCTCGCAACCATCAAAGGTCACTTCCGCGATTCTCATCGAGACACCATCCGAGGGCGCCTGACTAACTTAGACGATAAGACCATTACGCTTGAGACCTGGTATGCTGGCAACCTGACTCTTCGGCGCTCTCTCGTTCACTCACTCGACATCTTCAATCAATCTCCATCCTTTTACAACGGGCCTGACGGGCCGGAGGGGTGGGTTTCAGCAGGAGGAAACATCGAAAAATACTGGACCTTCAAAAATCGGACTATGATTTCCAAAGCCCGTAGCGGCATCGCTCGTGAAGTCACAATTCCCGATAAGGCTAAGATCAGCTTTACCGCCAATTGGAAATCGTCACCCTACTTCAGAATCCTATTCTTCTCAGATGATGGCAGCGATGACTACCCCGGAACTGGATACTCTCTCAATGTCCAGCGGACCTACCTGAGTGTTTACCGAAATGCTCCAAACGACCGCAATAACGACATCATAAGTGAGTCCATCCGAAACATGCTCGAAGCCGAGACTGCTGAATTCACGATCTACCTTGATCGCAGCAAAGATGGGACCAACGCCGTCCACATTGATGACAAAGAGATCGGAACATGGACCGGAGTTGACGACACGAAATTTGAGGGGAAGTGGATCCACTTCGTCCCACAAAACACCAGCCCCATCAAATTCAGCAATATCTCGGTTTCCCAGTGGGACGGGATTCTTCCTGCAAAACCAGACGATGACGAGAAGGAAGACCCCGAAGAAAAATTAGAGGGTCAAGAAATCCGTCTCGCTAATGGTGATGTCATCATTGGTAGCGTTAAATCAATCGACGAAGGTCAAGTCTCCCTCTCGACCTCGTTTGGAGACGTCGGAGTCCCAATCAAACTCATGAGGAGCGTTGCCCTTTCTGAAGAGATTGACGAAGTCAGAATGGAAAAAAATGACGTTCGTTGTTGGTTTCATGAGGGGGGATACATCACCGTGAAACTCAAGTCACTCGACGAGAAGACACTCAGAGGCTACTCTCAAGTCTGGGGGGATGCGGAGTTCGATATCAACGCCTTTTCTAGGATTGAGTTCAATATCTGGCGCCCTGAACTCGATACTGCTCGCTACGGATCTTCGACCGACTGGTAGTTACAAAGCCCGTGCGGCTTATTTTGACCCCCGTTTCCTTGGCTCCACAAGTATCTCAAGATAAACGGTCTCCCACCCTTCGGCGAGAGCATGATCGATCGATTTACCAATCTCTTTCTCGTGGCAGACGTTTGCCGAATCAGATGCTTGTCCTGAGCGACAATTAAAGCCCCAGTAATCATGATCCTCCGGTAGTGACTTATTACGCTCACGCTTAAGGTATTTCTTCACCTCACTCTTGATCTGCTCAACTAGCCTCGCTGGTTTATGTCGCTCAGACACCAAAGAAAATACCTTTTTCATGCGAGAGCTTGTGATGGCTCGCCTCCAAAATGTCTAGCACTCAGACACAAGATTCTGCGGTCTTGATTGCATCAAGCGATACGCAATCTATACTTCGATTATGCAAAAAATCGTTTTCCTAGCCATTATCATCAACACCCTGACGGCCAAAGGAGACACACTCTCTTACCCTGACTCCAAGCCAGGAAAAACAGTTGACACCCTCCACGACATTAAAATTCCTGACCCTTATCGGTGGCTTGAAGATCTAAATTCGGAGCAAACCTCCGCATGGGTGAAGGCCCAAAATAGCCTTACCGATTCTTACCTAGATGCCATTCCCGGCCGCAAAGCTCTGGAAAACCACCTTACCAAACTCTGGAATGTTGAGCGCCTTGGTGTCCCCTCTTTCGAGGGAGGCTACTACTTCTTCAGTAAAAATAACGGTCTTCAAAATCAGTCTGTTTTGTATTCAACCAAGTCGCTCGACTTGGAACCAACGGTATTACTAGACCCGAATAAACTCTCTAGAGATGGCACAGTCGCGCTCAAGTCCTACGAGGTTTCTCCAAATGGAAAATATCTCGCTTATTCGACCTCGGCCTCGGGTTCGGATTGGGTGGAGTGGAAGGTTCGGGAAATCTCGTCCGGGAGAGACCTCCCCGATCACCTTAAATGGTCCAAATTCTCCGGCGCATCTTGGGCCAAGAATAGCAAAGGATTCTATTACGGTCGCTTCCCCACACCAAAGAATGGAGAGGAAATGATGGCCCAAAATATTCATAAAAAGATCTATTTCCATGAGATCGGCAAACCGCAGAGCGAAGACCTCCTTGTCTACGAAAGACCCGATCAACCCAAACAAGGCCTCTACGCTTGGGTCACTGAAGACGGTAAATATCTCTTAATTCAAGTAAGCCAAGGCACTGACACCAAAAACGGCCTCTTTTACAAAGACCTTAGTAATCCCACCTCAAAGGTCATTGAACTTCTTTCAGATTTCGATGCCTCCTACGATTTTATTACAAACCTCGATTCAAAATTCATTATTCGGACCGATCTGAACGCTCCGAAACAAAAAGTTATTTCTATCGATGTCAACGAACCTCTCTCAGCTCGATGGAAAACAATCATCCCGGAGAGCACTGAAACCCTCCGATCTGTTTCCCACATAGGGGGGATCTTCATCGCTAACTACCTCAAGGATGCACGAACCGAAATTCGGCGCTTCAAAACAGACGGTAACTCTCTTCCCCCTATCAAACTACCAGGTCTAGGAACCGCGACAGGATTTGGAGGGAAATCGGATCAAAACGAAACCTTTTATTACTTCACTTCCTTCACTAGGCCCGGAGCAGTCTACCGCTACGACGTCACAAAGAACGCTTCCACTCTTTTGAAAGCACCTCAAACTCAGTTTAATCGAGATCATTATGAAGCGCGTCAAATCTTTGCAACATCCAGGGACGGCACAAAAATCCCTATGTTTATTGTTTCGAAGAAAAACCTAAAGCTAGACGGGAATAACCCCACTCTTCTCTATGCCTATGGCGGCTTCAATATCTCACTTCGGCCTTCCTATTCACCCGCCACGATCGCCTGGTTAGATCTTGGTGGCATCTATGTCATGGCGAATCTCCGTGGTGGTGGTGAATACGGCGAAGAATGGCATGAAGCCGGGATGAAACTTAAAAAACAGAATGTCTTCGACGATTTCATTGCCTGTGCGGAACACCTTATTTCAAACAAATTCACCTCTTCAAAAAAACTATCAATCGCAGGAGGTTCCAATGGAGGTTTGCTAGTCGGGGCCTGCATGGTGCAAAGACCCGAACTCTATGGAGCCTGCCTTCCGGCAGTGGGCGTAATGGATATGTTACGCTTCCACAAGTTTACGATCGGCTGGGCCTGGCAAGCCGAGTATGGCAAGCCGGACGACCCGAAGGATTTTAAAAACCTCCTCAACTATTCACCCTATCACAACCTAAAGCCTAACAATTACCCAGCAACCATGGTGATCACATCCGACCACGACGACCGGGTAGTCCCATCGCATTCCTACAAATTTGCGGCAGCGCTTCAATCCGCGCAAAACGATTCCGCCCCCACGTTAATCCGCATTGAAAGCAAAGCCGGCCACGGGGCGGGAACTCCAACTTCCAAGCGAATCGAAGCTATCGTTGATAAATACGCTTTTCTTGCCAAAGCTCTAGGGTTTGAGATCAAACTCTAGCAAAGAGTTTTGAGCTCAGTAAATTTTGGTATCCTATTACATTCACTCCCCGTCCTCTTTGAAAAGAATCTCTTCAAAGAGGTCAATTTTCCCTCTCGCATATCGGCGGAGTTTTTCTACACGAAATTTTTTCCAAGCCTTGTCTCGTTTTTTAATGAGAAGCGCATCCACAATTGCGATCCGGTGGTCCTCAAAAACACCAGGGAAAGAGCTCCGATTTCCCTTAAACCAATTTTTAGCTTCGTCCTCACTGACCTTAGCATCCACCATCCTAGCCAGATGTTCAGATCTCTGAATACGTGCCGCTAAGCGCATCCGACGTTCTTTTAATCCCGACCACCCAGCGCGTTCTGCTAGGGCGCTGAAAACATCTTCGCTTGGATAACGATTCATTTCACGCGCGAGCGCCTGGTCAATCTGGCTTTCAGGAACAGACACCTCTTCGCTCATCGAAACCTTAATCTGCAACTTCACCAGTTCGTCATCGATGAGTTCGTTCACAATGACCTGACGTAGTAGCTTTCGCTCTCCTGCAGCCGTTTCCTCAATTGTTCGCCCCCTACGCCAGAGATATTCAACCATCTTTTCTTCGACTTGCGCCCGAAAAATCGGCCGATAATAGACCCGTGCCACCACGCCTGACGCCCTAGCCTCCGCAATCTCGGTTTTCTTGTCTCGCTGTGGCTCGTTGAGCGACTTATGGACCGGCCCTTGAAACACAAAAAGGTCACACGCAAGGTAGATCACGAGGACGCCATAAACGCCAAAGCGTATTGCCATGGCCTTGGCTAGGTCCTTCATCGCACAATCACCTTAGCACCCGGACGAACATACTGAGGGAAACGCGCGGCATCCCAATTTGAGAGCCGATAACACCCGGCACTCTGTGAACGTCCGATCGTGCTGGGACTTGAGGTTCCATGAATTCCAATCCCAGACTTCGATAAACCACACCAGAGAACACCCACAGGGCTATTCGGCCCATGAGCAACATCGACGACATCCGTGCCCCGTTTACCGGTCTCTAAGAACTGCTTATCATACCGCCACGAAGGAAATTCCACACAATTTACCACTTTCCAGATTCCATGGTGAATAAACTGCTCGCCACCTGTGGTCGTAGGGAACATCGCGATCATCTTGCCCAGTGGCTCCTGTTCCTCATCAGAGACAATCATTGGCATCCCAGGAATCACAATCGTCGGCTGAGAGGGGTCATAAACAAAAATCTGCTTATTTTTAGTGTCGATGACGATGTTGTGTTTACTGAGCTGCTCATCTTCCCTGTGCATTCGGCCAACCGAGATGTGCTCGATGCGGAATGGTGCAATGTTAGGGACTTTTAGAGTATCCCCTGTCCTGAGACCATATGCCTTTGACTTTCCATTCAATTTTATGAGGAAGCTCTCGGAAGTGTGGTAGCGCTCAGCCATGAACTCCAAATAACTCCGGTAGGCTATCAACTCTACCCCACCTAGCTGACCATACTCTCTCGGGAGATTAGGGTTGATGTAATCCTTCGCAAGAGCAGGCACAGTCGCAAGGGCAAAAAGCTCTTCAACTTCTTCCTGAGCCTCTTTCAGCAAAGCATCCCACGCTCCTGGGGGACGTCCCCGAAACCGATTATAGGAATAGACCGCCCGCAGGGTGAAATTACCAGGTCTGCCATCAAGATAACCGGGGCCAAAGCACTTTTGATCAAGATAAATCTGAATACGCAGGCCATCCTCACCCATCTTGGGAGAATCGATTTCAGCCAACAAAAGTGTAGGAAGGGAAAGAATAAAAAGGCAGAGGAGGCGCATACGTAAGGAACTACGAGGTGGAAGTTAACATACTTAAATTATTGCGCCAGCTTTCCAAAAACGACTTTTTTTGCACCACATGAAAACTCTCAGGCAATAGTAAACCTTGATTTCCCTGCAACTTTCATTAAGCCCCACCCATGCGATTTGACGAACTTGGTCTCAAGGAGACCGTCCTCGAAGCTGTGACTGAGTCCGGCTACGAGAATCCCACCCCGATTCAGGCTCAAGCCATCCCCCTTATTTTGGATGGAAAAGACGTCATTGGCGCTTCCCAGACCGGCACCGGAAAAACCGCAGCCTTTGCCCTCCCATCGCTCTCCAAAATCGAGCCGATTGGCAAACCTCAAATCTTAGTTCTTGAACCGACACGCGAGCTTGCCGATCAGGTCGCCGAGCAATTCCTTCACTATGGAAACAAAACAGGCTGCAAGGTCGCGCTTTTGTATGGTGGGGTAGGTCATGGAAAACAGGACGAGCAACTCAAAGAGGGGGCTGATATCGTCGTGGCAACCCCAGGCCGCCTCGTCGATCATTTCTACCGTGGCACGATGAAATTTAAAGAGGTCAAGATTCTCATTCTTGATGAAGTTGATCGTATGCTTGATATGGGATTCCTTCCCCAAGTTCGTAAGATCATCAACATTTGTCCCTGGAACAACGAAGAGCAAACCCGCCAAACTCTTTTCTTCTCGGCAACCATGCCCCCAGTGATTGCAGGTTTTGCCGAGTGGTGCCTCACTGATCCCGAAAAAGTTGAAATCGCGCGACGCGAAGTCGCCGCCACCGTTTCACACGCCTTTTTCCCGGTGGCCATGACTCAGCGTGATGAACTTCTCCTAGGCCTGCTTGAAAAGACAGATTACGACTCGCTCATGATTTTCACGCGGACGCGCAAGGAAGCTGACGTTATAGCGAACCTCCTCCAGCAACAGGAGTCGATTGGAAACTCTGTCACTGTAATGCATTCCGATATCCGACAAAATGATCGTATGAAAGCTTTAAAGGGATTTAAGGACGGCACTTTTAAAATCCTCGTCGCTACTGATGTTGCTGCCCGTGGAATTGATATTTCCGACGTCACACATGTGATCAACTACCGCGTACCCGAGAACGCAGAAGACTATGTCCACCGAATCGGCCGAACTGGTCGGGCCGAAAAGGAAGGTGATGCTTTCACATTGCTGACGGCCGACGAGCTAGAATTCGCCGACTCAGTCGAGGGCTTTATTAACAAAAAGATCGAACGTAAAAAACTAGAAGGTTTCGAATACCAATACACCGCCCTTCTTGATACCGAGAAACGTAAGCCCATTAAGAAACCCCGCCGCGGAGGCGGGAAACGTCGACGCCGCTAAACTATGTTCTAGGCGTAGAACGCTAACAATTAAATCGTGCGCATCCTTGGAATTGACCCCGCTGTTCGGAATACCGGCTATGCCATACTTGAAGGTGATCAAACCTCAGCAAAGGCGCTCGACTACGGTGTAATTTCCATTCCGCAACGTATCAAACAATCCGGCGCTCTGGAGGCCGTTTGCACCGGCGTTCGCAATCTAATCGAAAAATGGAACCCCGATGAGATTGCCATTGAGGGCATCATCTATGTCCAGTCTCACCGCACCGCCATCTCCATGGGAGCAGCCCGAGCCGCTCCTCTAATCGCGGCTGCCAGCTTTGGCTTAAAAGTTTACGAGTATTCCCCGAAGAAGGTGAAAAAAGCGATCGTCGGCAAAGGAACCGCTGACAAAAACCAGGTCGCTTTTATGATCCGAGCTCTTCTTGGTCTTGACGAAACCCCGCTATCTGATGCCGCTGATGCCATGGCCATCGCCCTTGCCCATTTACAAGCTTCCGATCCTCGTCGGGCAATTCTCCTAGATCGCAGAGAAGTTTAGCTCACTGAGCTAAACTGCCTTATCCCATCCAAGCATGAACGCACTCATCTCCCATCACTACCTTCGATCAAGAAATAGCCAGTATAGCTTCAGCGGTCGATTTCCCAGAACTGATTGCACCCTCAATCGAAGCACTCATGGCATGGTCCCCGCAGACGAACACGCCACCGATTTCCCGAAACCCGATTAAGTTTGTTTCTTCCTGAGTCGGCAAAGCCTCTCTGATCAGATCAGTCCTGAGATGTTTCCAAGCTAGGACCTTTTCTCCAAACCATTCCTTAAGTTCTTGCTGGACTACGCAAGGGAGATCTCTTTCCTCGTTCTCACCAAGAACTGAAACTGAAATCAGAGCTTTCCCACTTGGAGCATAATCTGGCGCAAGATCACTCATCACCGCAACGTTGTTCACCCTCCCACTCTGAGTACCATTGAGAGCAATAATTACTCTATTAAGTGGAGAAGCTTCAGCTTCAAAATAGAGATTAGTCACCGCGCGCCACTCCGGCTCGAAAGCACCGAAGTCATCCACCAGTCGGGCCGCCCCGGCAGCATTTGTGGCAACAACTACCTGACTCGCTTCAATCTCCTCACCATTCTCTAAAACAACCCGATCGGCACTGACAGCTGACACCAGCGATTTCAAGCGAATCGTAGACTCAGGCAAACGAGCTGCCAGTTGCCTCGGAATCTCCCCCATTCCTTTCGCAGGAACAGTTGCACTACCTTCACTAAACATTTTGAAAGTGAACTCGAACATCCGGCTTGAAGTCTTAAGTTCGCGCTCCAGAAAAATCCCTCCGTAAAAACTACGAAAAAAGGTATCGATCATCTTCGAAGAAAAACCAAAATCCTGGAGATAAGACTCAGTCGATTGATCGCCACGTTTAAAAATTTCACTTTTCTCAAGATCCAAGACCTTTTGGCGCAAGATCGCCACTCTGAGCTTATCAAAGATTGTTCCAATCGGAGCCAGCGCCGACGACACAAGATTCTTTGGGCGACGAAACACATCCATCACCCGGCATAGTTTTGTCCCATTAAAAACAAGCGCTCCAGGCTCAAACGCTCTAAGGTCCAAAGCCGCCAAATCAAGCATCTCTCCAGCTTCCGGATAGGCATCTAGATAAACTTGGAAGCCCCGATCGAGCAGAAACCCATCAACCGTATCGGTTTGCACCCGGCCTCCGACCGTTGCAGAATCCTCAAGAAGAAGAACTTCCCGTCCATGTCTCTGTAAAGTCACAGCACATGCGAGCCCTGATAGGCCAGCCCCCACAATCACGATTGGCTTCATTAACTCTTCATCGCTCAACAACTGGAAAGTGACAAGGCCAGATCAGAAAAGAACCCAGTCGTGGCAACTCATCACTCGCAGAGCACCAAAGATCGTGAAGTAACCGCTGCTACATATTGGTTTGCATACCGCGACTTTTTCAAAGATTCACTGGCCGATTTAAGACCATAAAAAATGTGGGCGTCCTCACGGCCGCCCACATTTTTTTGATTCTTAACCTAAGGAAAAATTAGGACATCACCTTGGTCTTGCCGGGAATGGCACAAGGGTAGAGCCCGTCCTTACCCGGCTTCGGCCCAGGATCAGCATCCCACGCAAAAGACTTCGGCATAATTGAGAGCCCCTTGGCAAGTGCGTCAGCATACTTAATTTCCTGACCCGAGTTGGTCGCCATGCGCCCCAAAATGGCCGTCATAGTGGAGGCTGCGGTGTAATAAGCGTTATTAATCGGCTTATCTTCGCGAATATGGCGATAAAGCTCATTGTGCTCGATCTGGTATGGCGAAGTCTTGTCCTTGGAACGGTGGCGCCAAACAGTTTTGCCTGCCGCATCTACAATACGGCCCGGATATGCTTTGCCACCCTGACAGCCAATGATCTCAGTCACACGATTTAAGGCTCCCTTTTGGTGGCGGCACTGGGAATTTAAAACAGTCCCATCCTCATAGGTAAACTCGACATAGTGGTGATCAAAAATTTCCCCGTAATCTTTGCCGACCCTGACTTGGCGCCCGCCCATTCCTTGAGCTTTGACTGGAGGACCACCCTTGAACCAGTTCATGACGTCAATATTATGAACATGCTGCTCAACGATATGGTCACCACAAAGCCAGTTGAAATAGTACCAGTTGCGCATCTGATATTCCATCTCCGTCATACCTTCCACTCGCGGCCTGACCCACACACCGCTACTATTCCAGTAAACCTGGCCATAATTAATATCGCCTACGATTCCTTCTTTCAGCTTGGCTAGAGTCTCAATGTAGCTCGGCTGATAATGGCGCTGAAGGCCACAAACAACTTTAAGCCCTTTCTCGTCAGCTTTCTTTGCCGCTTCGAGAACCTTTCGAATCCCAGGAGCATCAGTAGCAACTGGCTTCTCCATAAACACGTGCTTCCCTTGCTGCACCGCATACTCAAAGTGCTGGGGGCGGAAACCAGGAGTGGTAGTCAAAATCACAACGTCCGCCGCATCAATCGCACCACGAAAACCATCAAAGCCATCAAAAATCCGATCCGCGGATATATCCACTTTATCGGCATACTGCTGGCGGAATGAACTTACCGCCTCTTCGGCCCGATCACGGAACGCATCGGCAACCGCAACCAGCTTAGTTCCAGGAACGTTGAGAGTCTGGGCAGTCGCACCACGTCCACGTCCACCGCAACCCACTGTTGCCACTTTGATTTCATCACTGCCACCTGCTTGTGCAAACCCTGCGATAGGGAGCGTAGCCGCTGCTGCGGCACCCGTCTTGAGAATGGTCCGTCTGTTTGTATCTTGAAGATCGCTCATCTTTTTACCTTACGTTGTTTGTTGGGAGAATCTAACGAAGAAGTTCATCTTCGTAAACCACCGTCAATCCCGCCCGATTCAAAATTGAAGCCCCAAATTCACAATCTTCTAAAAATAATGCCAATAATGCGTGCCCCTGATGCTGCACCATCAGCGAAAATGCATAATCGAGGTTAGTCTCAGCCTCATAAAGTTTGTTCAGACATTTCTTTAAGTCCCCGCATTCTTTCATCTTCACTACCAAAAGCTCGGTAAGGGTATAGGCAATCCCCTGCTCCATAAACAATTCCTCAGCACTATCCGGATCATTCACAATCAAGCGCGCCACCGTAGCGTCGCGAGAATCCTGTACACTGAGACCAATCACGTCGATTTTACGGCGACTCAAAAGATTCGAAAGCGAAGAAAAAGCCCCCACCCGGTTCGGCATCATGACTGAAAATTGCCGGACAAATTCCCTCCGTTTACTCACATCTTCACTCACCGTCATTTAGCGTGCTCAGATGATTATCAGAATCTTCGCTTTTGTTCAATCCGCATCTAGGTCAGAAAGTCCGCCTGTGACCGAGGACTATCTCAACCGCTTTGGCGGCATCGCTCGACTTTACGGCATCGCTTCGCTCGAGCGATTCTCCAAAGCACACGTCATGGTTATTGGACTCGGCGGAGTCGGATCCTGGACCATCGAGGCCCTCGCCCGCTCCGGCGTGGGACAATTCACGCTTGTCGATCTCGACGACCTCTGTCTCACCAACACCAACCGTCAAATTCACGCTACCACCGACACCATTGGGCAATCCAAAGCGACCGTTCTTGCCAAACGAATCCTCCAAATCAATCCCGAAGTCCGCTGTCATGTTGAGCAGACTTTCTACTCCGAAAAAAACTCTGAAGACCTCCTCTCCACAACCCCCGACGCGATTGTCGATGCGATTGACTCGGTCCGTGCCAAATGTCACCTCCTCGCTACCTGCCATGAAAAAAATATCCCTATCATTACGAGCGGCGGCGCAGGTGGCCGAATTGATGCCTCCCAAATCCGGCTAGATGACCTTTCCCGCACCTTCGGAGACGCCCTCCTTCTTTCGGTCCGGAAGCGACTCCGCTCCGAATACCGCTTCCCAAAAGCCAAAAAAAAGGCCCCAAAGTTCAAAATTCCGGCAGTTTTCTCACCCGAACCGCCTCTATTTCCAACTTGCGATGGAAAAACGTCCACTACCCGGCCCAAAGAAATGCCCGGCGGGATAAAATGCGACGCTGGCTACGGCGCAGCCACTCACCTCACTGCCACCTTCGGCAACCTCCTTGCTGGTTGGATCCTCGAAAAACTTCAAGCCGTTGATCCCGCTCCATAAAATTGAAAATTATTACGC
>JAKMGP010000052.1 GCA_022424905.1 Akkermansiaceae bacterium
GGACTTCACTTTTTTGAATCGTCGACTCGCCGAGCATTACGGAATTCCTGGCGTCCAGGGACTGAATTTTAGGAAAGTGACTTTGCCCGCGGAGAGCCCCCGGGGTGGTCTTCTGACCCAGGCGAGCATCTTGAAAGTCACTGCCAACGGCACCAACACCTCGCCCGTGCCGCGGGGGAGCTTTGTCCTCACAAACCTGCTCGGAACCCCACCCAGTCCGCCGCCTCCGGGAGTTGGGGCGGTCGAACCGGACACGCGCGGAGCCACCACGATTCGGGAGGAGCTAGCTGCTCATCGGGAAATGGAAAGCTGTAACCGTTGTCATCGGGAAATTGACCCGCCGGGATTTGCACTGGAGAGCTTTGATCCCATCGGCGGATTCCGAAGTCGATATCGATCGACAGGGCAGGGCGACCGGCCTTTGACGAAACTCTTTGGGCGCCCGGTTCGCGAATACCGCTTAGGACTCCCAGTTGATGCCTCCGGGGAAACAAGTGAAGGCGAACCCTTTGCCGGGATCCGGGATTTCAAACGGCTGATGAAGCCAAAGGAAGATCAGCTTGCTCGTCATTTCCTCAATCAATTGATCGCCTACTCCACAGGGGCGGAAGTAGAATTTGCGGATCGTAAAGAGCGCGACCAGATTCTCGAGCAGGCAGGGCGCGAGGGATATCCGATCCGCGTAATGATTCATGCCGTGGTGCAAAGTAAGATGTTTCGGAACAAGTGATAAAGCCATGAATACACGTAATCTTAATCGCAGAACATTCCTCCGGAACTCTGGTGTCTCGTTGGCAATTCCTTGGCTGGAGGTCTTTGGAAAATCCGCTGAGGCACCACCGAAGAGGGCCTTGTTTATTTGCAACACCTTGGGCTTTTATCCACCTGCTTTTTATCCTGCGAATCCAGGAGTAAATTACGAGGCTTCCGACTATCTTTCCCTGCTCAAGGAACATCGTGACGATCTGACGGTCTTTTCCGGCTTATCCCATCCAGATCAAGGGGGAGAGCACCAATGTGAGATGACCTGGCTGAGTGCGGCGCGCAATCCCGGACGGGATGGGTTCCAGAACTCGATGTCTGTTGATCAATACGCGTCGGGCAAGCTGGGATACACCACTCGCTTTCCTTCTTTGTCTCTGAGTAGTGATGGAGCGATGAGCCAGTCCTACACCGAGAACGGAGTCATGATTCCCGCGATGGACCGGCCTTCCGAAATCTTCTCGAAATTGTTTTTGCAGGGGAAGCCGCATCAAGTGGCCCGGGAGAAAGAAAAACTGAGAGACGGTCGCAGCATTCTTGATTCACTCGGGGATCAACGTAGTCGTATTCTTCGCAAATCCTCATCCAGTGATCAGGAACGACTCGAAGCATACTTTGAAGCGGTTCGCGAAGCCGAACGTAATTTGTCGCAAGCTGGAGCGTGGATGGATCGGCCAAAGCCAAGTGTCAAAAGTCCGGTTCCTGAAGACATTGCCGACAAAGCGGATCTTGTCGGGCGCATCGAATTGCTATTCCAACTCGTTCCTCTGATTATCCAAACTGACTCATCCCGCGTGATCAGCATTGTGATCCAAAATAATCATGGGATTCCCCTCATTAACGGAGTGGCAGCGGAACACCACAACCTTTCTCATCATGGGCGTGATCCAAAGAAAATCGCGCAGCTTTTCAAAATAGAGAGCGCGATTATGGGATGTTTTGGCAATTTGCTCCACCGCATGAAAGAACATCAGGAGGCAGGCGCCAATCTTCTTGATCAGACCCTGACGCTTCTTGGAAGTAATCTTGGAAATGCCGCTGCCCATGATCCTCGCAACAACCCGATCATCCTAGCAGGAGGAGGGCTGAAGCATGGCGGCTACGTCACGCACAATCGCAACGACAATACTCCTCTTGGTAATCTTTTCGTCCGAATGCTTCAGGAAATGGGCATGGAAACCGATGCTTTCAGTAGCAGTTCTGGTGTGCTGCGGTGGTAAATTATTGAAGAGGTGTTTTTTCTGGATCCCTTTTGCAGGCGTCGGTTCACTACGGTGCCTGGAAACACCCGGACTCGATGTGTATTTATCACAACACCCGAGAGCGCAAACCTGCCGGCATCAGCCTTGGAGTAAAACTTCCCGCTACCGGTTCGGCTCAACAAGAACTTCTTTGATTTCAGTCAAGCGAAGCCCCGGGTCGAGGACATCCGGCGCGCCGCCAGGAATTTATTTTTGGCCGAAAGCACTGAAACCGGGGTTTGGCCGAAGATATGGGGAAGGAAGGAGCTTATCTTATGAGACGACCTAATGATGATCGTTGAGATTACTCATCAGCAAAGATCAAAGGACGAAAAATGGATGGAGCCAAAAACAAACCAAGATTCTCATTGCCTGCCCGCATTTCAACCATGAGTGTAGGGGCACATGTCAGAGATAAAAATTGATGCCGATGCCGCCCGGGAGGCTTTAAAAAAGTTGGGACCCAGACTTGGCCTAATCATTCCCGGGATTTTCGTGCTTGCAGGAGCCTTTACCAGCTACTTTACAGTCCCAACCGATTCAGAGGCAGTGGTTTTGCGCTTCGGGAAATACAATCGAACAGCAGCGCCTGGTTTGAACTTTAAATTACCCTTCTGGTTTGAAACCAAAGAGGTCATCCCTGTTGAGCGGCGCCTCAAGATGGAATTTGGATATGGAACCGCAGGATCTACGAATCCCTTCCAGACCCGCCCCAAAGAACACTACGAGGAACAATCAATGATCACAGGTGATAAAAATGCTGCTGCTGTGGAGTGGGTGATCCAGTATCGAATCAGTGACCCGGAAGCGTATCTTTTCAAAGTTCGTGATCCCGAAGAAACGATGCGGGATGCCTCGGAATCAGTGATGAGGGAAGTTGTTGGTGATCGAACCGTCGACGAGGTTATTACGATTGGCCGTGAATCAATCGCAACCGACGCCCTGGTCAAGCTTCAGGAACTCGTCGACTCGTATGGGCTCGGTTTAAAGATCGATCAGCTCCAACTTAAAAACGTAAACCCACCACGACAGGTTCAATCATCCTTCAACGAGGTGAACCAAGCACAGCAGGACAAGGCTAAGCAAATTAACGTTGCAAAGGGACTATACAATAAAGCTGTTCCAAAAGGCGAAGGTGAAGCGGATCAAAAAATCAGTGCCGCGGAAGGTGAGAAACTTCAGCGGGTCAACGAAGCCACTGGTGATGCAGAGCGCTTCTTGGCTCTCTTCCAAGAATACCAAAAGGCACCAGAGATCACCCGTCAGCGACTCTATCTGGAAAAAATCCAGGATGTTCTTCCCCGACTTAAAAACAAATTTATCATGGATGGAGAGGCCGCCAAACCGCTGCCCCTTCTCGATCTTAATAACGCATTAAATGGAAAAGGAGGCGCCCGATGAAAAAAGCATTTGGATTTATAGTAGCAGCCTTGGTTCTTATCGTTTTGCTCTTCGTTACTGGAACGATTTATACCGTCAGAGAAGATCAACAAGTCATTCTAACACAGTTTGGAAAGCCGATCGGAGAGCCTGTTACTGAGGCTGGGTTGCATTTCAAGTTACCTTTCATCGTCAAGGTCAACGTGATTGAAAAGCGTGTTCTGGCTTGGGATGGCGATAGCGCGCAAATGCCAACCCGAGACAAGACCTACATCCAGGTTGATACCTTTGCCCGTTGGGAAATTTCCAAACCTCTTCTCTATTTCAAGACTCTAAGGGATGAACGAAGTGC
>JAKMGP010000080.1 GCA_022424905.1 Akkermansiaceae bacterium
GGAAGCCAATTGGTAGTCGAAGCTGCCGGGTCGAAGAGGGTGATCAAGGATGTCCTGGTTGGTGAAGTTTGGTTAGCTTCCGGACAGTCAAATATGGAGTGGCGAGTTTCGGGAAGCGCGAATGCCAAGGAGGAGGTTGCTAAAGCTAATGATGGTCTATTAAGGGTCTTTGTTTCGGCGAATGTTGCGGAGAATCGACCGCAGAGAGATTGGCAAGGAAGTTGGAAGATGACCCAACCACGGGATACTGGGTCATTTACTGCGGTTGGCTATTATTTCGCCAAAAAGCTTCGTGCGGAACTGGGGGTGCCGGTTGGAGTGATTGAGTGCGCTTGGGGAGGAAAGCCAGTTCAGGCTTTTACGAGCGAGGAAGCATTGGGCGAATTACCAGCCGGAAAGAAGCTTCTCGAAATGAAAGCGAAAGCTCTCGCTGGATATGATTCGAAGAAGGTGGAGGAGAACTTTAAAAAGCAGGTGACGGCATATAAGCAAAAACTTGCCCAATGGGAAAAGGACAAGAAGGGTCGTAAGCCACGTGGCCCCCGCAAGGTGGGTGATCCAGGTAAGAATCCCTCGATGCCATCGACGATCTATAATGGAATGATTGCTCCAATCGTGGGTTATGGGAATCGGGGAGCGATTTGGTATCAGGGCGAGTCCAATGCCAATGGTGGGACCGCACGTAGCTACGAAGAGCTTCTTGGCTGTATGGTGGGTGACTGGCGCCAGCGCTGGGGACACGATCTTTCTTTTTATTGGGTTCAGTTGGCTAATTTTCGTGAGCCAACGACAGAACCTGGGACTGAGAGCGATTGGGTGGTTGTGCAGGATGAAATGCGCCGCGCGCTTAAATCTATTCCAAAGAGCGGAATGGCCGTGATCAATGACATTGGGGACGCTCGGGATATTCATCCCAAGAATAAGCATGATGTTGGTGAGCGCCTCGCTCGCTGGGCCTTGGTTCAGGATTACGGAAAGAAGGATGTCATAATCTCTGGCCCTCTTTACTCTGGAATGGAGAAGAGAGATGGCAAGATCGTGGTTTCGTTTGACCATGCTTCGGGTTTAAAAGCGCGCGACGGAAAAGCTCTGCAACGTTTTGAGATCGCGGGTGCTGATGGCAAGTGGCAATGGGCTAAGGCCAAGATCGATGGGGAGAAAATTGCAATCTGGCATGATGCCATCAAAAATCCAACGAAGGCTCGGTATGCTTGGGCCTCGAATCCGCTTGGTGCAAATCTCGTGAATGGCGAGGGATTACCAGCAAGTTGTTTCACGACAGAGTAGGATTGTAAGTGACTCTGGCGAAGAAATTTTGTGGTCCCAACAACTCCGAGAGGGCATTCGGTGAAAGTGTAACGAATTGAGTGGGGATCGTAATTTCTGGAGTATTTCCGGCTTTCTTCGAGAAGATCTTGCTCCATGATTAGAGTTTGAAAGCTGAACTCTTGAAAACCTTTCTGACCACAACAGGCACCTATTTGGGAGGTCTCATGCTCCTAGTGACGGCCCACCCTCGTGAACCTATAGCTCTTGAATTCGAGACTCTCGGCTCAATCGAAGGGACCGATAAGTGGGATTGGTGGCAGGCGCGCACCGCTTTTGTTCCGGGCGATGACCCGTTATGGATTACGACGATGTCGGAGACAGGCAAGGGCGTGTCGCACGACTTCCATGATGTTTATCAATCATTCAGTCGTGACGGTGGAAGGACATGGAGTAAGCCAATGCTCATTGAGTCGCTCCAGCGTAAGAGAGAGGCGGATGGATTCGAGGTTTCTCCAGGTGATCTCTGGCCAACCTGGCATGCTAAATCAGGGATGGTCCTCACTACTGGAAAGACTTTTAACTTTGCGAAGGGGACCGAAGAGAAGCGCTTACGTGAGAAGGTGTCCTATGCTGTGGCGGATCCCCGGAGTAAGAGTTGGGGAGCAATGAAATTTCTCGCTATGCCAGAGAAAGACCATTCCGGACGAAAGATCACCGCTTGTAATGCGGGAAACAACCAGCGCGTGGATTTGCCAAACGGTGAGATCTTGCTGCCAGTGCGTTACGTTGCAGACGTCCAAAAGCACAACTACACGAGCACGGTGGCCCGTTGTCGCTTTGATGGCGAAACATTGACTTATCTCGAACATGGAACTGAACTGAACATCCCTCGAGACCGTGGTCTCTACGAACCCTCATTGATAGAGTTTGAAGGCCGCTACTTCCTGACCCTGCGGGCGGATCACTCCGCATACGTGACCAGCTCAAAGGACGGGCTGAAGTTTGACCCGGTCCGTGAGTGGACTTTTGACGACGGCTTGCCACTCGGCAGTTATAATACGCAACAGCATTGGGTGACCTGTGGCGGAGGTCTCTTCCTGATCTACACTCGCAAGGGCGCTAACAACGACCACATGTTCCGGCATCGTGCCCCTCTTTTTATTGCGCAGATCAATCCGAAAACCTTGCAGGTGATACGAGAAACGGAGCGTGTTCTGATCGCTGAAAATCAAGCTACCCTAGGAAATTCCGGAGTTTGTCGCATCAGCGACCACGAAAGCTGGGTGACTTGTGGAGAAGGCCTAATGCGTCTTGGTAAGCGCAAGGGTGAGCATAACAAAGTTTTCCATGTGAAGATCACGGCGAAGGCGGGCGTGTGATAGTCTTCTTATGATCAAATTTGGGAAAGAAGGGGAGGACTGAGAGTTTTGGCCTTACTTACCTTCGTTGTTGTTTCCGAGAATCCCAAGCGCGCGTTCTTGGATCCGTGGTTCGGAATCATTTTCGGCGAGGTATTCGAGCCATTCGGTAACGTTGGGATCACTTGCCATGGGAGCCAGAGTTTCGAGTGCCTGGCCGCGCATTTTGGGAGATTCTTCTTCACCGATCCACTCAAGAATATTGGTCCGGAATTCTCCATTGGTCGTCCCACGGAGATTTTCGAGGAGCTGCCAGCGAAGGTATCCGCCCTTTGGGTCTTCTAGTGAAGCGGTCCAGAGAGGCATCATGGAGGAAACGATTTCATCGTCGATTTCTCCGCCCTCTTTGAGTGAAGAGAGAGTTTTGACTCTTTCCCATTGGTCGCGTTCGGAGTCTAGGACGATGGAAC
>JAKMGP010000109.1 GCA_022424905.1 Akkermansiaceae bacterium
TTCTTCAGCCGCTTTGGGCTTTGGTGCTTTTGGTTTATTCTCCCACTTTTTCAAATCGCAGTAAATCGCCGTGCCATCCTCTGACCAGCTGATTTTGCCGGCGGGAAGAAACATTTCTGCTGAAAAGTTTTTGTCTTGGGAGTGATCATAGACGTGCTTTTTAGGTTTCTTTTGAGCGACGCCCTTCCATGCAATGAGAGTATGTGAAACATCTTCTTTTTCGGCGTGTGCCTTTTCGAGCATCACGGCGAGATCGAGCGAGTCTTTGCGCCATTGGAGAGATTTGTATTCCAGGTCACTTGATTCGAGCGTGCGCAGCATACCTGTCTTGGGTGAGAAGACTTGGAGAGAATTGCTGATGCTGGGGGAGTCGACGACCATCGCTAGGTGAGAACCTTGATCGCTCCAGGCATGTTGGGTCACATTGCCAAAGGTGGTGTTGGTTGTGTTGGAAAGATTACGGACGATGAGGGCTTTTCCAGGCGATTTTCCGTTGACTTCAATCGCGGCAAAGCGGCTGTCGTCACTGAAGTGGAAGGCACTTACATTTTTGAATACGGTGGTCTCTTTACTGGCGAGATTTCGGAGATGGGTGGTCGCACCTGGCAATTTTTCTTTTGATTCTTTTTTGGCTTCTGCAGGTGATTTTCCGATGGTGACGGCAAGCCATGCACTGTTATTTGAAAAGACAGGACGGGTGCCATGTTTGAAGCTCTCCACTTCGGGCATTTTTTTCCCCGTGAGGCGATGAAGTCGCAAGGTCCTTTCTTCATCAACACGCGTGACCCCGTAGATCAACCATTTCCCGTCCGGAGAAAATTGACGATTCCCCGAATCAAGTCGCTCCCATTGGGCGTAGTCGGCGGGTTTGACGGGGGATTTTTGGTTCCGCTTTTTTTTGGGCGTTTCTTTTTTGGGAGGATCCTCTTGTACTGGGTTTTCGGCGAAACCAGAAATCGGAAGGAGAGCGAAAGTGAAGAGGATGGCAAGTGATGACCGCATGATAAATTGTTTGGGGGGCGGCTTTAACGGATTTTTCGCCAAGTTGCGACCTCAAGTTCTAAATCCTAGCTTCGTTGTGAGTGACTTCCTTCTCTTCCTCTAAAACTGGATTAGGCGAGCGATCTCTTGGTCTGCTTGCGCTGGTTAGTTGCGCTTGGCTGATTTTGTCAGTGCCTGAAAAAAGAAGGGGTGATTGCCTATAGGCAATCACCCCCGAAAAACGCTCTGACTAGAAGTCAGAGTGCTGGGTCCTATTCAGGAATCCGCACGATGTAGAATCTTGTCTTAGTATCAAGTGGGAGACCGCTTTCGGTGAATGATGTCACATCTGCGCCAACGGCAGCTTGGACACCATCATCAAGCTCGTCCCAGAGGGTGAGATCGCCAAGGGCTAGGTCTTCACTTGCGAGAACAGAGTAGGTCTGCCCTTCACGGGAGTTCCACGTAATTGTTACCGAGACACTTCCATTCACAACCTCTCTTGTAACCGAGTTAATAACGATTCCAGAGTTTCCTCCTCCGCTGCCATCGACAATCAGTTTGAGGTTATCGATTGAGAAGTTCATGGCTGAACCTCCGGTGCGGCCCTCAACTTGAACTCGGAAGTCCTCGAGTGTCATGCCTTCAACCTCGAAGTCGGTGTAAACATTTTCGGCAATTCCTTGACGATCTGGAGCGTCGTAAACGGTGACGTCAACGAGAGCTGTTTTGGTGATTGGATCTCTGTCAACGTCAATGCCAACAGAAGCCCATTTATCGTTCGTTAAGGTGAAAGGAAGCCTTCCACTGACATCAATGCCATTCCATGTGATGGAAGCTTCAGTGGACTGGAAGGTCTTAAAGCCAACCCCAAAGGAATTATCGATCAAGGCATTTTCTTCCTCAGAAAGAACCTTAACAGCACCAGATTCACCATGGACTTCGGTATCTAGGAAGTTGATTCCGAACCCATCAGCCTGCATTTCAGTAGAAAGATAGTCCATTTGGAACGAGAAGCTTTCCCAACCGGTGTAATCTTCACTTGATTCAAATGAGATATAGTTTCCGGC
>JAKMGP010000122.1 GCA_022424905.1 Akkermansiaceae bacterium
AGGCAACTGGCCCGGAACAAGGGCATCGCAAGATTGTCAGCCATTTGACTCCGGATCTCGGGGAGACTCCCAAGAGCGGTTTGGTCGACCTTAACGGACAGCCGGTAAGAGTGACCCTTCGGCAGCGGCATGCCCGGATTTATGTGCATGAACCTCTAAAGCCGGACGATCTTGAAAAGGGGTTTTGGAAAGTAACAATCCACGGCGAGCAAGTGGATGGGCATTTTGTGGTTCATGAGATGGAGGTAAGAGCGCTTGAGGATCCCCGCAAGACAGATGATCCCAATCTCCCTCGGGTGCTGGTAGTGGGTGATTCGATCAGCATGAATTACCATGAATCCGCGAGGGCGGCCTTGAAAGGGATTGCCAATTATCATCGCAACGAGGGGAATAGTTTTTCGACGGTGCAAGGAATCCGGAATATGGATCTTTGGTTGGGGAATTATCAGGAAGAGCGACTGGGCTGGGACGTGATCCAGTTTAATCACGGGTTGCACGATCTAAAACAAAGCTACGACAAGTCGACTGACACCTTTGGAGATTATGCGGTGACGTTGGATGCCTACAAAGAGAACTTGGAGAAGGAGATTGCGATTTTAAAGAAGACTGGCGCGAAGTTGGTCTGGTGTTCGACCACGCCGATTCCGCAGAGCAATAAGGGTAGGTATGCTCGTCGCAAGGGAGCGGCAAAGGAGTTTAATCAAGCGGCTCTGGAGGTCATGAAGAAGCATCCGGAGATCATCATTAATGATCTTTATGGAGTGGTGGCGGGGTCTTCGCTCTTTGATTCATGGCGTAAGGGGAATGATGTCCATTTCTACAAAAAGGAAGAGCAGAAGCTACTGGGTGAGGCTGTCGCTACATCCGTGCGCAAGGCTCTCGCGGCGGAATCACCGCAAGATGAAGAGAAGAATACAGTTCCTCCCAATGTCCTGATGATTTGCATCGATGATCTCAATGACTGGACCGGATTCCTTGGAGGTCATCCCGAGGTGCTCACTCCCCACATGGATGCGCTTGCGAAACGAGGTCGAAATTTTGCCAATGCCCATTGTGCTGTTCCGGTTTGTTCCTGTTCGCGGGTTAGCGTGATGTCGGGAGTGGCGGCGACAAAGCATGGGAGTTACGAGATCGGACCCTCTTACCAACAATTACCTGCTTTGAAAGAGATCCCTACGATCCAGCAATATTTTAAGGATCATGGGTATCTCACTTTGGCTGGTGGAAAGGTTTTGCATCAGGATTTCAACGGGCGATTGGCTGGTGCGATTGATCGATCCCTTGGGCGGAAAAGGAGTCCCAGAACCAAGAAACCAATGAGTCGCCCCGCTGATTGGAGTGCAGCTTGGGATTGGGGCGCCTATCCAAAGAAGGATGCCGAGATGGCCGATGTCCAACTGGCGGAGAACGCGGCTAAAGCGCTCCAGGAAGATTTTGAGAAGCCCTTTTTTATGTCGGTCGGATTTTTTCGACCTCACGTTCCACTTTTCGTTCCTCCCAAGTGGTTTGAGCTTTACGATGCAAAAACCCTGAGGCTCCCGCAAACTCCGATATCGGATCTCGATGACTTACCGAAGAACTTTCTTGGAATCAATGACTATGCACTAGCTCCGACTCATGCCGAAGTGATTGAGCATGGAAAGCAGCGAAGCTTGACCCACGCTTATTTGGCTTCCGTTAGTTTTGTCGATCATTGTGTGGGTATCATTTTGGAAGCTTTAAAATCCAGTTCTCATGCCGAGAATACTCTAATTGTTTTGTGGAGTGATCATGGATTCCACTTGGGTGAAAAACAGCATTGGGCAAAACGCACGCTATGGGAGGAATCAACAAAGGTTCCGTTGCTTTTCGTGGGGCCGGGGATTAACCCGGGGGAGGCTTGCCGGGAGCCCGCCAGCTTGCTCGATATCTATCCCACTTTAGTCAAACTTTGCGACTTGCCTGCGAGTTCCCATCTCGAGGGAGTTTCACTCTTACCTCAACTTCGTGACGCGGCGACACCGCGGAAGGAGCCGGCGATCACTTCTTCCTACTTTGGCAACCATTCCGTTCGTTCCCGAGA
>JAKMGP010000131.1 GCA_022424905.1 Akkermansiaceae bacterium
TGCCCTGCCAACCTTCAGTCCATTGATTGGCTTTGATCCATATGGAAATACTTAGGTCAGCGCCTGATCGGTCAATGTCATCAGTCCCAGCTGTGGGGTCGGGAACCGTTATGTTGTTTCCTTGTCCGCCGGGAAAATTTCCCACTTGGCCAAAACCGGCGCCAAGACCTTCGGTCTCAGCTTCGGTGAAGGTAATAGCCCCATTGATGTTCCCGTTGTCTTGGGATTCACCAGTCGCGCCGATTACGATTGTGGCTTCGTCGAGAGCAGAGCCATCGAGAGGCCAATAGTTGAGGAGCCCATTTTGAACTTGGGCGTGGGTCGAGGTCATCGCTAGTAAAGTGCCTGCTCCAACGAGGTGAGACACTCTTTTCAAAAGAGGTCGAGTGAGGTTGTTTGAATTAAATGGGTGCATAGATATCAGCCCCACCTAATACCAAAGAAGATCTGTGGATGTCCAACAAAAACCCCTTAGGACGGGTGTGAAGGCAATAAGGAGGAAGGGTGTCCGTATATTTTAGAATTGATTAATGGAAATTACCGATTGATCTGAAGGGCGCGGGATCGATGGGATCTGGATCTCTGAAGCCCAAACTTGATAAGAAATAGCTAAACGAGTGAAGGGCTTAGTCGAAATGGGGGGGAGTTGTACTTCACCAAATCTTTAGGCGCGCCAAATCCCGATGCGGAGGTTAAGATTCTCGTTAAGTAAACTCTTGGATCATAATGATTAAAAATTTTTGCTGCTTCATCTTCATCACCTTTCCGGTGATTGGTGTGAGTCTCTTATCTTTAGGATGCTCCGAAAAGGATGAGGGTTCCAAATTAGATGTTGAGCTTGTCGATTCTGGAGAGATCACAACAACTCAAGAGGCGGAAGTTTGGAGCACGGGAGTCAAAGAGCAACTTGCAGAACTCGCGTATACGCTTTTGGAACCGTCGGGCCCAATCAGCAGAGCTAGTTTGGCCAAATCTATCACCACAATAGATTTTCAATCTAAAGAGGAAAAAGAAAGGGATGCGGGGTCTTCAATCTTTGTGCGGGATCTTTCCTATTCATTTTCTAAGACACCGATGGGGCTTGGTGATTTTTTTAAGGAGATGAGATCGACTCTCCATTTTGAGGGTGAATCAAAAGAGTCGCATCTTAAGTTTAAGGTTTACCGAGTTCAGGGTGATGCGGGGACTCTAAAGACTCGGCAACTTTTAACTGCGAGTGGTTACAGAGAGGGGAAAAATATTCGTTCCCAGGCGGTGGTCGACGCGGTTTGGACACTCCCAACTGATGATAATCTCCCTGAACTTTTAAGTTTTTCGATGCCAAATCTCATTCAAAGCGAGTTCAGAGAAAAGGAGACCAAGGGATTTGATGATATCGCTCCTATCATCTTGGGTGGAAATGATTCGTGGGGCCAGCAACTGAAGCATGGCATGAATCATTGGGTGCGCCAAATCGATGAAGCGATTAAGCCCGATTTCTTAGGTTATCATGGAGTAGCCCTTGGCGATGTTGATGGCGATGGGCTTGAAGATTTACACCTCTGCCAACCTGGAGGCCTCCCCAATTTACTTTTTAGGCAGGAAGAGGATGGAACCATGACTGATATTTCTGCGGTCGCAGGGATTGATTGGCTGGATAATTCGACCGCCGCACTGCTGATAGATTTGGATAACGATGGTGATAAGGATCTCGCTGTTGCAACCCGGGCGGCCTTTTTGATTCTCGAAAATGATGGAGCAGCGAGATTTACCCTGCGTTCTAAATTTGAGGGAATTGAATCGGGGTATTCACCAACCGCCTCAGATTACGACCTTGATGGGGATTTGGATTTACTAATCCTTCGCTACAATGCCAATAGCCGGGAAGTCGGCGATTTCCCGACTCCTCACCCATTTCATAATGCCCGTAATGGTGGAGCGAATGTTCTCTTGAAAAATGAGGGGCAGCTTCGGTTTTCTGACGTCACCCAAGAAAGTGGCCTAGGCAAAGAAAACTTCCGTTTCTCTTTTGCTGCGGCTTGGGAGGACTACGATAATGATGGAGATACAGATCTCTACATCGCCAACGATTTTGGCCCTAATCAACTCCTCCGTAACGACGGAGGAAAGTTCATTGATACCTCGGTAGAGAGTTTATCTCAAGATTGGGGGTTTGGAATGTCGGCGAGTTGGGGGGATCTCGATCGTGATGGAAACATGGATCTTTACGTATCCAGTATGTTTTCTGGTGCCGGCAACTTGGTTATTCCACAGGACGACTTTAATCCGTCGATGCCGAAACAAACGCGACAACGCTACTTAAAAATGGTGCGTGGAAACTCGCTGATGCGGAATGATGGAGCTGGGCGGTTTACAGATATTACGAGTCCGATGGACGAGGGGTATGCGGGTTGGGCCTGGGGGGCAGGACTGGGAGACTTTAATAATGATGGGTGGGAGGATATTTACGTTGCTAACGGCTATATTTCACAGCCAAAGAAAGATGATTTGTGAATGTTTTTCTGGGGGCGGGTCGCGCCCCAAAGTCCGGAAGAAGAACTGACGCCATCTGCCAAGCCAGGCTATATCCGTAATTTTCGAAACCTGAATCTCCGGATCTCAGAAGGAAATTCGTTTAGTGGCTACGAGCGCAATCCCTTTTTCATAAACCTTGGGGGAAAGGGTTTTGCAAATATCGCTGGTTTGCTCGGCGCTGATTTTGACGATGATGGTCGAGCGGTCGCCACTTCTGACTGGGATCATGATGGAGACTTGGACCTTTGGATCACTAATCGAACGAGTCCCCGAATCCGCCTTCTCAGGAATAATCTTCCTGAGCACAACGAATCGGTGACAATTCGTTTGATTGGTAATGGCACGACGACCAATCGAGATGCGATCGGAGCTCGGGTCAGCATCTGGCCTGAAGGTCGCCCCGAACTTCGACAGATCAGAACAGTTCGAGCTGGAGAAGGCTTCCTTGCCCAATCAAGCTCTTGGGTCCACTTTGGTTTGGGTGAAGCCGAGAAAAACCTCAGTGTTCAAGTCGAGTGGCCAGCGGGCGGGACCGAAACTCTAGACCGACTAGAATCCGGGAAGCGGTATCTCATTAACCAATTCAAAGGTGCAAAGGAAATTCGCGCGAATTCACCATCGGTGGATGATATTTCTATTCCTGAAATTGATGAGGTTCGGCAAGAAAAGGGTCTCTGGCTAGCAGGTCGCCTTCCTTTTCCTGAACTAATCTACAGCGATAAAAAGGGGCGGCGTCAATCGACCAGAGAATTTTCAGGGAAACCTGTTCTTGTGAATTTATGGGCCAGTTGGTGCGAAGATTGCCTTCAAGAGATAAGTGAGTTTTCAGAGAACCAAGAAAAAATTCGGGGACTAGGAGCCACCATCCTTGCTCTTAACGTAGATGGATTGACAGCGGATAACAAAGAAACGGAGGCTTTAGATGGATGGGCTGAGCTGTCACGCCTCGGTTACCAATTGGAGAGCGGGAAAGCACGGCCAGAGAATCTTGGTAAGATGGAAATCTTGCGCGAATTTTTAACTTCCCGCCGACAGCCCTTATCCATTCCCTCTAGCTTCCTCGTCGACTCAAAGGGCGAAGTCGCGGCGATCTATCAGGGGATTGTCAGTAGTAAGCAGATCATCTCGGATTTAGCTCTCCTTAAGGCTCGGAGCCAGGACCAACTTTCCCGACTTTCTCCAAGGCCGGGACGTTGGTTCGAAAATCCTCTCGCCCAAAATAGTAAGACTCGCTTGGGGGACTACTCTACTCTTTTTGCAAGAAACGGATTCCCTGCTGAAGCGGAATATCTGTTGAAACTAGCCAATCCATCTGAAAAGGCAACCACTCCCCAAGAGCTTTACAACCGAGCTAAGATAGCGACCGCTCAAGGGAAAATCGAGGAAGCCAAAGAACTCTATCAAGCGGCCATACGAGCAAATCCAGAGTATGGCCAAGCTCTCACTGGTCTTGGGGCTCTCTTTCTAACCGAGAAACGTTCCGACCTTGCTCAGCCTCTCTTCGAGAAAGCGCTCGCGATTGATCCTAATCATGCTGCGGCCCTGATCAATCTCGCTATGATTGATCAATCTCGTGGTCGTAAAGAGAGTGCTCTAGAAAAGCTCACTCGAGTGATTGAGTTGAATCCAGACTATGGAGCGGCTCGTCTCAATTTGGGCTCACTTTATGCCTCCATGGGCGAATTTCCCGATGCCATTGTTCAGCTCAAAAAAGCAATTCTGCTTAATCCAAAACAGCCGGCAGCGCGACTCACTCTCGCTGCAGTATATGCTGATACCAAACAATGGGAGCGATCGAGGGATCTTTACCTCTCGGTCGCCCAATCACATCCCAAGCTCTACCAATCTTTTCTTGGCCTTGGTTCAATCTATGAAAGGCAGGGTCAGTATCTGGATGCTGTTACAGCCTACCAAAAAGTTATCACGATGGGAGGGAGGAGTGCTCGGGTTCACACTGGAGTTGCCCGGGCATATTTGGCGCTAGGGCAAAAAAAAGAGGCGAATCGTGCCCTTGAAACTGCGTTGAAGATAAATCCGAATTACCCGGCAGCCCTCAAAATTTTGAGGGCCCAATAGGGGGGCAGTCCCAGGTTTTCGGTGTTGCCTTCCTTTGAGCACAATTCTGTAAATTGGGAGCTTGACCTTTCGGTCCAGTAATTTCAGTTTGTTAGAACCTTTGAAATGAAAGCTATTCTGGTATTTTTACTCAGGGGTCAAATAAACACAAAATCAACAAAGCGTGACCAATAGTTTTTTATGGGTCGTCGGGTTGTGGCTAATATAATGAATATTAAAAATATACTTTTTGGAATGATTACTATTGGTGCTCTTTTCATTGAAGCGAGTGCAAATGACATTGAGCCTGGGAAACAGTATTACACTGCAATCAAGGCCACCCAACCAATCGTTCTCGACGGAGATCTCTCAGAGTGGACTGGCGCTGCAATCTTGGCAGACCCGCGCTTTTCTGTCCCAAAAGGTTCTGGTGAAAATGGAAACCTTGTGAATTTTGAGGAGCACGCTGGCGGCAGCTGGACTGGGCCTGATGATCACACTTCAGCAGTCCGGGTTGTTTATGACGATGACAACATTTACTTCGGTTTTGTGGTCACCGACGAGTATCATGAAAACTCTGCAAACAGTGCCTGGAACGGAGATTCGGTTCAACTCATGGTCGCAAATGCCGAACGAGACACTCAGGTTGCGCTCTATAACTATGCTCTTGGAGGAGTTGAGGAAGCTTTGGGCGGGCAGGTGATGCTTGAAGAGGCAGGACCAGGCGGAACTGAAGCTGTGGTCACTAGGAACGTTGAAACAAAGCGCACGACCTATGAAATCAAACTTCCAAAAGAATCAATGGAACTCGATGCGCTCATTGGAGGGACTCAATTTGGGCTTGGGATGGCAATTAATGATGGCGACAAAGATACTCCTGGACAAAAAGGATGGGGGGGGCTCGGGGCTCACGCCATCGTCTTTGGTAAGAGTC
>JAKMGP010000137.1 GCA_022424905.1 Akkermansiaceae bacterium
TCTTCCTTGTATTCTGCGAGATTACCATTTGGAGCAGCCTTGAAATAGGTGTAGATCCCCCAGAGCGCCAAACCGACTAAAACAGCCAAAAGCGTGCCAATAAATATTTTGTCGATCGAGGTTGTGGGGGTTGCTTCTTGGCCAGTCTTTTTAGCCCGATATCGTCTTGGCGTAGTCGTTGTCTCAGGAGGGTCGGCTGGTTCGGTCTCTTGGGGAGGAAGAGCGGGTGGGAGTGGATCATCGTCTAGGTCGCTCAAAATTTCTTCCAGCGGGGCTGCTGGAGTGTCTTGAGTGGATGCCGAATCGGTTGGCTGCTGTTTTGGCTGGCTTGATTCTTTTGCCTCATCGGGATCGAGATCGTCGTCACCAAGGTCCCAAAAGTCATTTTGAGGCTCATTTTGGGGTTCGGTGGGCTGATTTTGCATGATTGGTGCCAAGAGAGATAGTCACCGCGGCGGATCATTGCAACCCGTGAATCATGTTCGGAAAAAGTGATTGCACTTTGCGATCAGAGATAGAACATTTGCCGCACCGAGCCATGGCTGATCTTGAAGACAAAAACCCCGAAAGTGTTGCAGGAAAATTCTACGTCGATTCTCAGTGCATCGATTGCGATCTCTGCCGCGAAACCGCACCAGATAATTTCCAGCGTTCCGACGACGAAGGATATTCCTACGTTTATAAACAGGCTGAGAATGACGAGGAAGTCGCTCTTTGCATGGAAGCCCTTGAAGGTTGCCCGGTCGAAGCGATCGGTGATGACGGCGAGGATTCCTAAACCGAGCCATGGGACGGAAGCCTAGCACCGGGAAAGAGGAATTAGTTTCCCGGAAGAATATGCGGGCTGACGTCGTTGGTCAATGGGTTGGCGCTTCCCGACCGCTGAACCTCGAAAAGAATATCAGCGAAGCTGGGGCGCACATTGAGGCGATTCTCGAATCTATCGGCGTTCAAGGAGGGCTAGACGAGGAGCGTGTCAAAGAAGCGTGGTCTATGCTGGCTGGGGATTTAATCGCAAAGCAAACGAAACCGGTCTCGCTTCGGAAGGGCTGCCTTACTCTTAAAGTGTTGCAGCCAGCAATGCGTTATCACCTTGAGCAACTCAAGCTAGGCCTACTGCGCAAACTCCAAAGTGAGCTGGGGGCTGAAAATGTCACTTCTCTCCGGCTTACTATCGGTTAAGATTTAGAGGTTTATGAAATATCGTTCGCTCCTTTTCGACTGGTCGGGAACCTTAGTCGATGATCTTCCTCCGACGCTTCATGCGACTAATACAGTGTTGGGTGAGCACAATGTGCCTGCGCTCAGTCGCGAGGAATTCCGCCAGCGTTTCCGGCTTCCATATCCCGAATTTTACGAGGAGGTGCTACCCGGTGTTCCTATTGAAACTTTAGAGGATACATTTCGCACTTCGTTCAATACATCGCCAAAAGGGGTGACCGTTTTACCCCATGCCCGTGAGATGCTCAATTGGTGTCGCGATCAAGAGATTCGCTGTTTCGTTCTCTCCAGTATGGACGAGGGGCTTTTTACAGAGCAGGCGCATGACTTTGGTCTACATAGCCATTTTGAGGCAATTTACGCTGGAGTGATTGATAAGCGCGAGCGGATTGGCGACATTTTAAAAGCGCACAATTTGTCAGTGACGGACACTGCTTTCGTAGGTGATATGGTCCACGATGTCGATACTGCAAAGCATGGAGGAATCGCGTCTGTCGCCGTGGCCACGGGATATGACCCAGTCGAGAGGCTAGCGCAAAGCGACCCTCATCACTTCTTTGATCACCTCGGAGATTTTCGTCAGTGGCTGGAGAATTCCATTATTCAACCTACTGTGGGCTTATGAAGGATCAGATCGTGATTCGAGGTCTGGAGTTGTTGACGCAGATTGGTGTGCCGGCCGAGGAGCGAGCCGAGGCTCAAAAGTTGCGCGTTCATCTCACGCTTGAAGTGACTCGCTTTCCGGAGATCGATGGTATTGAGGGTACTGTTGACTACAAGGCGGTCGCGGATCGTGTTCGTGAATCGGCTGCCGAGAGAGAGCGCAAGCTCATTGAGACTTTGGCGCAGGACATCGCTGCAGTCGTGCTGGGCGAATTCGAGGTTAGCAAGATTCGTGTCGAGATTGAAAAATTCATTTTGCCAGAGACCGACTGGGTTGGTGTGATCCTCGAACGATCTTCTTCAGAGATAAATTGAACATGTGTTGCTCTGATCTGTCCTTAAGATTGTGTTGGATGATTCTTCACCGGACCCCATAAAATAGATGTCTTCCGAGTCTGAGAATGAATCTCCCACCGATGGGGATGAAGTGCTCGTGTCCCGCGCTCAAAGTGGCGATACTTTAGCTTTTGATCAGCTAGTCGTTCGTTACAGTCCGCGACTCTACGGGATGATTTATCACATGACCTCAAACAAAGAGGATACGAACGATCTCACGCAGGATGTTTTTGCGAAAGCTTACCGATCTCTTAATCGTTTTCGCGGACGATCATCCTTCTACACGTGGATCTATGCAATCGGGACAAATATGACTTTGAATTTTCTCAAGAAGCGCAACCGCAGGGCTGCGTGGAGTCTTGATAACCTTGATTCGGGAATTCAGAATGATGAGGCGATGGTCGATTTAGCACATGCTGCGAATCCCCGTCACCAAAGCGATTTGAACGAACTTCAAAAAAAATTGAACGAAGCGATGCAATCGCTCTCTAATGACCATAGAGCGGTCGTTACGATGTTTGATATCCAAGGAATTCCTCATGCCGAAATTAGCAAAATTCTAAAAGTATCGGAAGGAACCGTTCGTTCGAGGCTTTTCTATGCGCACCGGCAATTGCAGGGGCATTTGGAAGAGTTCATCAAATAATATCACCCCCTATGAACGAGCCAGAAAAACAGGTCCAAAAACTCATCCGCCTCAAGCGGTTTGAGGAGCCTCGGGATGGGTATTTTGAGGATTTTCTTAAGGAATTCCAGAGCCGTCGGAATGAGAGAGAAACTTCCAAGGGGTTTTTGAATTCCCGGGTGTCTGGTGGAGCGGGCAATCGCAAATGGTTTATTGGAGCAGGGATGGCGTATGCTGTCTTGTTGGCAGTGGTTCTAATGTGGCCTAATGGACCTGAAACCAAGCAAGATGCTTCGAGGCAACCGATTATCTTTGAACCGAAGCAACCGGTGAGGAACTCTGTAACACCTCCCAAAGTCCCTATTTCGATTCCTCGGCGCTGATTTGGGCGATCGGGTGGCTTGATCTCACTGGCAATGGCATGTCAGGATCCCGCGTATGCCAACGCATGCTGCCACCCTTTCAGTCCGCTCCTCTGGAAAAGGAACGTATGAAATTACTCGTCAAATAGAGAAAATCATTGGCGAAGCGGGAATTACTACCGGAACGGCGACGGTTTTTGTGCAGCACACCAGCGCAAGCCTCGTCATTATGGAGAACGCTGACGCGAGCGCGCGGACCGATCTGCATGCTTTTTTTGACCATCTTGTTCCCGAGGATACACCGTATTTTGTCCATACTTATGAAGGTCCCGATGATATGCCTTCCCACATTCGTA
>JAKMGP010000149.1 GCA_022424905.1 Akkermansiaceae bacterium
AAATAAGATTTCTTGGTTTTATCGAGGCTTCGTGGGTGTGAGCGCCAAAGCAATTCCGCAAAAAGAGTTTTTTTAAAGATTAGTTCTTAGTTACCGCATGAAGTGGTTGAGTTTGCTTGAGATGAAAAATTGCCTCTCCAGAGCTGGGGCTATTCCATGATTCTGAATCTCTAAGTGCTTGTTGTGTAAAGTGGTGTGCTTCTTTTCCGGCGTGCTCTAAACTTGACCCCGATGAAATGGCCGCAGCAAGAGCAGCGGAGAGTGTGCAGCCAGTGCCATGAGTTTGAGGGAGTTCTAGGTGCTCATGTTCAAAGACGTGCAATTTGCCGTTCTCTTTAAGGAGGTCCCGATGTGTTTTAGTGTTTTCTAAATGGCCACCCTTTAAATAGGTCGAGACACCGAAGGTAGATGTTAATTCTTCCACCGCAGCTTCTTGATCCTCTGCTGTTACGACCGATTTTCGGAGCAGAATACCAGCCTCTGGAAGGTTGGGTGTGATGATTGTCGCGAGAGGGAGAAGGGTCTCGCGAATGGTGTCGAGGGCGTCTTCCCTCATGAGGGGGTCGCCCGTTGAGGCAACCATGACTGGATCAACAATGAGAGGAATATTGGTGTCAGTGAGGAGTTCGCAAACCGCTTTAATATGAGCCTTCGAATAGAGCATTCCCGTTTTGATTGCACCGATGGGATAGCTCTTTAGTAAAAGACGGACTTGATCTTGCAATACGCTCGGTGGAACGGGGTGAACTTGACTCAGCGCAAGGGGCGTTTCGGAAACGACGCACGTCACTGCGGTCAGGCCAAATACTCCAAAGCTTGAAAAAGTTTTTAAATCAGCCTGCAGACCCGCACCGGCCGAGCTATCCGAGCCGGCGATTGTAAGAGCGATTGGAGTGTGCACGCCTTCAGCTTAGTTGTTCTGGCGCAACCTGCAAGTTTGCGCGGATGCTCTTGCTCTCAAAGCGACATCTTATAGGTTCCGTTATCAAGATGGCATTTCCAGGCTTACCAGGTCTAAGAGTTAAAATAGAAAAGGTGGTTTTCGCTCCTCAGTTGGAGGCACCGCCTGAAAAACCATTTCCCTTTGCCTACTTCATCCACATTATTAATGAGTCTTCAGAGACGGTTACGATTCTTGCGCGCAAATGGATCCTAAGAGACACGAAGGGGGAACTTGTTGTTGTTGAGGGAGCGGGGGTAGTTGGAGAAACTCCTCAGATAAAACCTGGGAAAAGTTTTTCCTATAATTCCTATCACGTCGTGGCGTGTGATTCCAAAGTTGCGGGAGCATTCTTTGGAGTTGATTCTGAAGAAAAAAGGTTTTGCGCGAAAATCTCTCCTTTTACTCTCAAGTGCCCGTCCGGGCAATAATGACCTGATCCATTAGGCAATCGTGTTTATCGATTGGAAGTTGATCTACCACTTGGCACTTAAATCCCACTCCGATGATTTTGGTTTTAGGAAATCTAGGGATGGCTCGGTCGTAGAATCCACCGCCTTGGCCAAGGCGGTGTCCCTCGCGAGTGAAAGCCACTCCGGGGCAAATCATAAAATCGAGATGAGTCGCTTCGACTCCGTGATCAGGTTCCAAAATTCCGAAGGCTCCTTGGCTGAGTGCTTCAATTTTTTCGAATCGAAGAAAATCCATTTTTCCTGGCCCTCTGACTTTGGGGAGGTGCCATTTCACATTGGGTTGGGATACAATTAGTTTGAGAAGTTGTGGTTCTTTTGAAAGGCCGGCAAAGATTGCAACTTTTGATCCATCTGGAAATCCAAGTTGTGCAAGAATGTCTAAAGATGCCTCAGCGATTTCAAGATTGTTTAACTGCTTTAAACGAAGGTGAATCTTTTTTCTGATCGCAGCTTTTGAAAATATATTGGGTGACATTTTGATAACACGATGCAGATATATCGGTGCTTAATGTTTTTGTCGATTATCTAGGATTTAACAAGCGAGAAGCGGCTCTTGTTTTGTTCTAACTGATGTCATCCGAAAGATCGCGAGAACTACTTTTAACCTTACTTCTCAGGTTCCTAATTTTAGTTCGAAAGTCTTCTGTAGAACGTTGTTACTAATGTGTTCCATTGCAAAAAAATCACTCTTTGAGATATTGGTTAAGCGATTCTCGAAGAGCTGTCCTAGCGCGAAAAAGTTGACTCTTTACGGCTGGAACTGAAATCCCCAAGGTTTCAGCGATCTCTTCATAGGGCATTTTTTCATATCGCCTTAGAACAACTGCGAGGCGTTGTTTTTCGGGAAGAGAAGAAATTGCCTGGTCAATTATTTGTCGAAGTTCGGTCTCTTCAATTAATTTATCAGGCCGAGAGTCGGGGCTTTTGTCCTCGATACTCTGGCGCCATTTTCCCTCCAGCGCATCGAATGAGTATTCATTTTTGCCGGATTTTTTTCGGGTCGCATTAAAAACAAGATTCCTTGTGATGGTGAAGAGGAAGGTCGTGAATTTTGCGGTTGGCTGGTAGCGTTCGGCAGATTTCCAGAGCCTGATGAAGACCTGCTGTGCGATGTCTTCGGTATCAGGGCTTTGGTTCGTCATTTTCGCAACCGTTCCGAGAACAGCGTGCTGATGTTTTTTGACGATTTTTGCAAAAGCGCCCTCGTCACCGCGGGCAACTTTTGCCATCAGTGCCAAATCTTCCTCATTTCCGTCGTCTCCCATCGGTTAGGTTATCTAACCCAGTGAGACGTTGTCAGTCGCGCGAAAATTTCACCCTTCTTCTCCCTCGACGAGATCTTGAAAGGTTTGACGCTTTCTTGCGATCTTGGCTTGATTGCCATCGACAAGGATCTCAGCTGGAAGGGGGTGGGAATTATAAGTAGTTGCCATGACCATTCCATAGGCTCCGGCGCTCATGAGTGCGATGAATTCACCGGGAACAAAGGCGGGGACTTCACGGTTTTGGCAGAAGAAATCACCACTTTCACAAATTGGACCTACAATGTCTACTGATTCAATCGCGCCTGAGGGTTCCGCAACCGGAACAATTTCGTGGAAGCCCTCATAAAGGGCTGGACGAATTAAGTGGTGCATTCCGGAGTCGACAATTTTGAAGGTCTTGGTGGTGCCCTTTTTTTCGTAGAGACATTTGGTGACGAGAACACCGGCGTTACCAGCGATGAAACGACCGGGTTCTAGAAGGATTTTTAGGCCAAGGGGTGCAAGCGAAGGGATGATCGCAGAAGAGTATTGTTCGGGAGTTAGAGGACGGGTTTCGTCGGGTTGGTTGGTCCACCATGATTCGCTACCAGAAGCTAAAGCTTCCTCATAGACGATCCCGATTCCGCCGCCGATGGAGAAAAATTCGATATCATACTTATTCTTCAAATTAGCAGCAAGGGGTGCGACTTTTTCAACAGCCTCAACGAATGGAGAAACCGAAGTCAACTGGGAGCCAATATGCATTTGGAGGCCTTTGAGCTTGAGATGAGGGAGACTCGAGGCTCTTTCATAGGCGTTGAGGATGAATTCGAAATCGATCCCAAATTTGTTTTCCGATTTTCCGGTTGAAATATATTTATGGGTTTTAGCGTCAACGTTTGGATTCACCCGGAAGGCGATCGGAGCGACTAAATTGAGTTCGCTAGCGACTTGGTTGATGAAAAAGGCTTCTTCCTCGGATTCGACATTAATTGAGTAGATTCCTTGCTGAAGTGCATATTCGATCTCTTCCCGAGTTTTCCCAACTCCGGCAAAAGTGCATTTTCCAGGATCACCCCCAGCTTTTATTACACGGAAAAGTTCGCCACCCGAAACGATGTCGAACCCGCTCCCCATTTTGGCTAGTAGGCTTAGAACAGAGAGATTGGAGTTCGCTTTTACGGCATAAGCGACTTCGTGGTTGATTGAGGAAAACGCAGTGTCGAGCCGGGTGTAGCGATCACGAAATGTTTCGGAGGAGTAAACGTAAAGTGGAGTGCCATATTGATCTGCGAGATCTGCGATAGAAATGCCTTCGCAATGAAGACTGCCATTGGAGTAGTGGAACGAGTGCATCAGTAAGGAAGCGTATCGTCGGTCGGAACTTCGGGCTGTCAAGACTGCACCAAGAAAGGGAAAGACGTTTTTATAAAGAAAAGATGAGCATTTTTGGGAGACGGTGGTCTTTATTGGGAATGATCCCTGTAGTGAGACCTAAGAGTGGCCGAAGTAGCTGGGTGATGTTGCAGAAGCCTGGGGTAAACACGGCGACCTTAGGTGTCTTAATTATGGTCTCGGTTCAGCTTGCGCTTGCGCTTGTTTTGAGATGGAAGGGGGCGGGTGCTCTTAATATTGCTTATCTCGAGGGAGGTCTATCGTGGCAAGGGATCCTTAGTGGCAGGGTGTGGCAACTTTTCACTCATATTTGCCTCCACGGCAATTGGATCCACCTGGCTGTAAATACCTTACTTTTTTATTATGCGGCAGCTCGCCTGAGTCATATTTTTTCTAATCAACGAATCTGTTGTCTTTTTTTTGTTTGTGGTGTGGGTAGCGGGCTTTCCCACATTGTGGTTCAAGCCTTCGTTCCCGGTATTCCTCCTTTGGTTGGGGCATCAGGAGGTGTCACAGGTTTATTGCTAGGATTTTTTTCTATTTCGCCTGATTCAAAAATGATCATTTTGAATATTTCGGCCCGTAATCTTTCGAAAGGTGTTCTGGTTTCAAGTGCACTCCTTTTCTTGATGACGCCGTGGCTTGAGATTCCGCTTTTTGCGGATCTGGGGCGCTGGCTAGAATTGATAGTGGGAAATTTTATTTTCCAGACGGCCCACCTAGTTCATTTCGTGGGTGGAATCCTCGGCTGGGTGCTTATCGGGCGCTTTCTACCGAGGCTTTTAAGTTCAGATGATCTTGCTAGAATGCGAACTTAGATTTACCTTCCCCAATCCACTCCGTAATACCTGGTCATCACTGGACGGTGGATTCTTGGAGTGATCGAAATAGATGTCATTATGAAGAAAGGATCGGTTTTAATTACTGGAGGAGCTGGTTACATTGGGTCTCACACCGTTAGGCTGCTCTGTTCAGAGGGCTATCAGGTCGTGGTTCTTGATAATCTTGTTTATGGGCATGAGGGGGCGATTCTTGACGAGTCGGCAGAACTGGTGGTGGGAGACGTTGGCGATCGAGGTCTTTTGACCAAGTTGTTTACCACTCATGATTTTATCGGGGTGATTCATTTTGCGGCTTATGCTTACGTAGGGGAATCCGTAAAAGATCCTTTAAAGTATTATCGTAATAATACCGCCGAACCTCTCACTTTGCTTGAGGTGATGTTTGAGTTTGACTGTAAATCATTCGTCTTCTCATCAACCTGCGCAACTTATGGTGAGCCTGAGAAACTTCCTCTCACCGAGGATCATCCCCAAAAGCCGGTGAGCCCCTATGGAAAAAGCAAGCTCATGGTAGAATGGATTCTCGATGACTGTGATATCGCGTGGAATCTTAAAAGCGCGGCTCTCCGATACTTCAATGCAAGTGGATGCTCAACCGATGGCTTGATCGGAGAAGATCATAGTCCAGAGACACACTTGATTCCTCTCGTCTTACAAGCCGTCAAAGGGGAGGTCTCGGAAATCACGGTGTTTGGGACCGATTATCCGACGGATGATGGGACATGTATTCGTGATTATATTCATGTCGAAGATCTCGCTACAGCCCATTTGGCTGCCCTTAGGCATTTGATCGACGGCGGAGGTTCTCTCCGTTGTAACCTCGGGACTGGCGTTGGGATTTCGGTGAAGCAAATTATCGATATCGCAGAAGAAGTAACGGGTCATAAAGTGCCCGTGAAATATGGTGACCGTCGTCCAGGCGATCCTGCGCACTTGGTCGCTGATCCTGCACACGCCAAAAAGTTACTCGGTTGGGAAGCCTCTCGCAAAGATCCTCGCTCGATGATTGAAACTTCGTGGAAATGGATGTCTCAACCCCACGACGGGCATTTTGCTAGTTAATTCAGGGAGATATACAGTGTAACTACATTTTTTTTCTTGATCTCAATCTGAAAACAGACGAACAATCTTGGAGGAAATGTTAAATACACCAACTTCTACAAAAGGTCGCAATCGGCTGCTGCGTAGCTTTCGAAAAGGCTTTAGCTTGGTCGAACTTTTGGCGGTTATGGCAATTATTGCGATTCTTCTCTCGCTTGCTTCGGTTGGCATCAGTCGGATTGGAAAAGGACAGGGTGTGACTGCCGGACTAGCGATCGGGGAAGGACTTCTTGCTCAAGCGCGGATCTTGGCAATGAATCAAAACGCTCCGGCACGTCTCATCATTCACGGTGATCTGAATGATGCTGACCCTATTCAACGTGAGCGTTATCGGCGGATGATGATGGTGGTCTACCAGACAACTGACGACGAGGGGCGAATTATTCCTGAGTGGAAAAGAGCTGGTTCCCCGACCTTCTTGCCACAAGGGGTTTACTACAGTCCTGAGCTGAGTAGGGCAGACATGCGGGCGGGGGGGGTTCTCCCAGAAGATAGACATCAGTTGACCAATCAACCCTCTGACACTTGGCAATGCCATTTTTATGAATTCAACGGGCAGGGTGTTTGCACTACCCCTGGAGCAGGTTTTGTAGTGGTCAACGGAGCCCGCCCGAGTGGAGCGAAACAACCCCTGTTAGGCGGTAAAAGGGATCTTGGCGGTTTCGTTGTTCTTAAGAATGGTGGCACAACTATGATCAGGGATATCGAGCAGCTGGGTGCTGTTGGAACGAACTAATAGAAATTTCACAGAGTCAAAATGACGACAAATACACCGAGAAATTTTAACACTGCGAGAACAGGCTTTACCCTTGTTGAGGTGGTCATCGCGCTAGGAATCCTAGTTGTAATGATCACTGGGTTTATGGCTGTTTTTGGGCCTGCCGCGCGGACGATTAAGAAAACGCTGTCTACCGACGAGGCAAGTCGATTACAGGCAACCTTGGAGCTAGAGCTTCGGACCGTCCGAGAGGGTCGGGAACGTCGTCGCTATCAAGGTGATCCGTTCCAGAAAGCGATCGATTGGATTGCTCAATCTGAGGAAGCGGGGGAGACAGTCATTATTTATAAATACCGTGGAATTCCGGGGCAATTCAGAAACGATGGGACTCTTGAACCAGCTGATCGAACACTGGCGATTGCTGGGCGTGACTTCCTAGTCCAGCCCATGGTTCGTCGTCTTAGTGATCCTCTTTTTGAGGAGGATCTTCAAGGTGTTGAAGGTCGGGTCTTTTTTGTGAAGCTCCGGCAGCTCGTTTATGAGGGACAGGGTCTTCGTGTAAGCGAAGAGCCTGGAACAATCGTTGATCCGAATGTGCCAGGACAGGATTTTGCGCAATCACCGGAATCATATCCAGAAGCGGTCATCGCTTTTGAGGCCGAATATTATAGTCTGCCGACGACGACTTTCACTTATCTTTCTAGTGCATTTGATCCCAATAATTTTACCCGGCCTATTTTTTCCCGTAATCTTGTTGTAAGGCGTTAGATGAATTGCTCACAACCTATGAAATACTCTCGCATTCGCAAAAGTTGCGCTAAGGGATTTACTCTTGCCGAACTCATGGTGGCTATGTCCATCACTCTTGTTCTTGTCCTTCTTACGCTTCTCATCACAGGAACTGCTATCGACACTTGGAAGGCCGCCCGCACTGAAATTCGCGCAGCAGGTCAGGCTAAAGTTATGCTTAACGCGCTAGGGCGGGATTTAGAGTCAATGGTTAGCCGCTTGGGGAATAATGATAGTCAGTGGCTTCTGGCGACAACTTCGCCCGAGGGGGTTGGGCCGGAGGGTCAGAAAAGCCCGAATGCGGCTCGGTTGATCTTTTTCACTTCTGCCTCTGATCGCTATAATGGAAATGCTGGAAGTCGTGAGCGGCTCAGTAATGCAAATGGAGGAAATCGAAATGCCGATCAAGGTGGTGATATTTCTGCTGTTTCTTATGAGCTAGATTTCGTCGACCCTGTCTTTGGTAATCCGAATCAACGGTTTTCAACTTTCGTGCTTTATCGTAATCTTCTCGATCCGAAAGAAACTTATGATCGTTCGTTACTCGGGAGGCCAAATCTTGAAACCGCTTTTGATGCCTCTGCTGGAGCGAATGAGTTAGACGATTTAATGTGTGAAAACGTTTTTGAGTTCACGGTTACTTTTGTTGTTGATTATCGAGACACCGCTGGCCAGGACCGCACGACTAAGATCACGGTTATGACCTCCGATAAGGGGCTGCAGACTGTTAAGAATTTTGCGATAAACGGAACCGGATTAGCACCTAATTTAAATACGCGTTCTGAATTTGTTGGGGGACGGATTACTTCTGTCGAACTCGCGATCACAGTCCTGTCCGATGAAGGTGTGGCAATTCTAAAGAGGAATCCATTTGGGGGAAATGAGAACGCTAGCAATCGCTTTATCGAGCAAAATAGCTTTCGTTACACTCGGTCGGTGACGATTCCGCAGGGTTAATTTTTTTAAAGTAATTCTTGAATAAGGGCAAAGGGGAGACTACCTCCTCCGCCGTCAAAGAGACAGTGCTTAGCGCGGGTGGCGGAATTGGTAGACGCGCCAGACTAAGGATCTGGTGTCCATTGCGGACGTGGGGGTTCGACTCCCCCCTCGCGCACCATCTCTTGGCATTTGGGCTTTGGGTGGCTTGAGAGCCCATGATAAGCTTCCATGGTCCTTGAAATTTGGTCGATTAGCTCAGTGGTAGAGCGCTTGCTTCACACGCAAGATGTCACTGGTTCAAATCCAGTATCGACCACCATTTTCAACGGGTATGGAAATTCTGGGAAGAGGACTGCACGACATCCAGCTTCGAAAGGTTGAGCCACCCCGCTATGGGCTAGATTTAAGTAGAAGAACGAGTTCCAATTACTGGGTCGATCTCCAGCCAAGAGGAGGGCGTGTATTTTTTTTGAGACAAATTGGTTATGATAGGGCATTCTCTTTCATACAGTTATGTCGGTTAGCAGGATAGATCTAGGCGAAGCATGGCGGGAATGGCTCGAAGAGAGTGCCCCTCGCCTTCTTTCCTATGCGCGAGCGCGATGTAATGATGTCCATGAAGCCGAGGATTTGCTCCAAGATGCTTTAATCAAGCTTTGGGGTTATCAGAAGGAAAGGGAATGCCGCCCGCCCGATCTGCCTCTCGCATTTTCGGTGATGCGGTATCTTGCCCTTGATCGCGGTCGCCGTAAGGGGCGTCGAGAAAAACGTGACCGGAAGATTATTCAATTTCAAAGCGGCGAAGACCATTGGCTTGATCCAACCCTAGAGGATGCCGAAGAATCTGAGCTTCTCCGGAAAGAGGTTGAAGAGTTGCCTGAAAAGCTCCGTGAGGCACTGACCCTTAAAATATGGGGGGGGCTTACCTTTGCCGAAATTGGGAGTGTTCTTCAGATTTCCCATAATACAGCAGCTTCCCGTTACCGCTATGCTCTTGAGCAGCTGCAAAAGAAATTAAACCATCTTCAAACTGTTAAAAATGGATAAGACACTAAAGGATCTGGAATCGGGCCTTGAGGCACTGACGCCTCGTGGTCTCAGTAATGTAGGGAGAGAGAATTGTCACCGGCTGATCGATCAGTTAGTGGGGGCAAATGAACTTCCCGCGGAAAATTTGAATCACGGTGCCGGGAGTTGGAAGGGGACGGCTGCCGCGGCAGCTGTCGCTCTCGGTATCGGAGTTAGTGGTGGATGGTTTTTGGGGACTGATCGGACCACTTCTCTACCCAGAGAAGACGAAGGGTCAGGTGGCGCTGAAGATGTTTTAGCCTTCGAGCATCTTGATCACGAGACCTGGATTTTAGCCGCAGAATTACCGGACGTTTACGTGACTAAATCAGGGGAAATTAGGGAGATTTCACGGGAGGTTGAGGTGACCGAGGAGATTGTCCAGCACCGGGAAAGCGGTATGGTCGTAACGATTGAGACAACCGATCATCATGTTGTTGATACTCCCAAGAGTGACTTTTAAAGATTTTGAGACGTGAAGCTGCTTTTGATCTGTTTATTAGCTCTTTTGCCAAACTTGGCGCAAGCAAAGGCACTTCCGTGGATCGGTGTCTCGTTTGAACCCCTTACAACGGAGGATCGTGAAAGCTCACCACTTGAGTTAGGAGTCGGACTTAGGGTGTCTCGCGTGGTGTCGAAAGGACCGCTCGCGAAAGCTGGTGGGAAGAATGGTGATCTTTGGTGGAAATTTGATGGTCAAATTCTTTTAAATATGAGGCAAATGGTCGATCTCCTACGTGAAAAGGCGGTTGGAGAGACAGTGGAGGTTCAAATCTTTCGTGAGGGGCAGCTTAAGAAGTTTAATCTATTGCTGGGATCCCGTCAGCTCCCACAGGTAAGACCAGTTAGCTCGCTGATAAAGAGTCGAAACATAGAGAGGGCAAGGCGGCTAGCAAAGCGGGAACAAGTAGCTCGGCTTAACACGGAGGAACAAGTTTTAAGTTTACAGGCAGAGGGGAAAGGCTGGCGATTCCAGGTCAAGGAGGATGATGTCGTGATTCTTTCAGCGCTCGTGAGCACCGATAATTTGAGTGAAAAGCTCCCAAGGAGATGGATTGGCGCCTTTCTGATTTTGAGGCAGACCCTCCAACAACGGCAGGATGGGGGTGATGCAAGCTCTAAAGAAAAGGTTCGCTTCGCTCCTAAGATAATAAAGAAAAGTCCTAAGAAATAAAACGGAGCACCCCGCCCCGAGAGCTAGGCTAAACCTTTTTCTCTTCGGTCCTTGCCATTCACGCTTGTCCCTTACAGTCTCGCGACATGCATCCTGATGTCGCGAAGTTAGTGGAGGCGGGCCGAATTACCGCTCCCGTTGGTGAGAAACTCTCAAAAATTGCTCCCGGGTCATACCGGATTCATAAGGGTTTTGGGGGAGGTGTGGTGACAGAATGGGATTTATTCAATGGGAAAGTCACAATCGATTTCGAGAAGGAAAAAGGAAAAGTGATGGGGCTTAAGCTCGCGCTTGAAAAAACCGAGGCAGTAGAGGCGAATGATGTCCGTGCTCAAAAAGTGAGCCAACTCGGGGAACTGAAGGAGCTTGCGGAGAAAGATCCGGTCGAATTGGTCGTTCGTACGATTGAAACGAGGGGCGGAAATATGACGATGGATCAGCTTGATGCCGAGCTTTGCGGAAGTGTTGTCGAAGAGCCTGGTTATAAAAAATGGTGGGAGAAGACAAAGAAAGCTCTCCGTGAGAGTAAACGTGTTTCCGTGCCAACAAAACGCACTGATCCTCTCGTTCTTCGCGACGAATCTACTGGTCCAGGAGAGGCCCTGGTTGATGATTTGGAGCAAGCCCGCTCGCCCAAAGCTCGTGTTAAGGCCCTTGAAGCTATACAGCGCGAGGCGCCATTGGTTGCAGCGACTGAAGGTTTGCTTGCTCGTGCCTTTGAAATCGTCAACGACGCAGCTTTAAAGTTGATGAAGCTCGCTCCTGCGCAATCCTTAGAGTTGATCGCGCTTCGTGATGAGATTGCTCAAGAAACAAAGCAGGATGAAGCGATCTCGGCTGATGCTCCCAAGCTCGCAGAGGTCCTTCAGGTGGCCGACGGAAATCTTTCCGAAGATCTTAATCATGTTGCGGCAGCCCGCTTAAAACGAATTCTTGAAGCGTTTCCTCCTGCTTTCGGTGACGATTGGGTTGGTAAGGTGCTGTCTGTTTTTGGCAAGATAAGCTCCCGGGGAGTTTCTGAGATTGCGAAACTCTTAGGAGAGAAGGACGAAACAAAGGCTCTCAATGATCATATCAAGGTTGCGTTATCACGACATGCTCTTGGGCCGGATTCGCTTGCTTGGATTTGTCGCGAACGCAAAAAGTTGGCAGAGGATGTGTTTGACGGCTCGGTGGGTTCGGTGATTCTTACCGTTCTTGAACAAGATTCTCTTGATGATGGGCCTCGCCGAAGCGGGCGTTTAGGCAACCTGCTTCTCGATGATAAGGAGCTGATTTCTGATATCCTTGATGGGATGGAGTTAAACGATGTTCGTAACTTCGCTCGCAAACTTCTTGCGAGCCCAGCTTTCCCCGATCTCGATCGAAAATCGCTGATGGCGCGGGTCATTAAAAAGGTCCCTGAGACTCAAGAAATGGTTTCTGGGGAAAATCAGTCAAAGGGTGACGATACTCTCCTCGTTTCCTTCGAAAGTCTTGACCGTCGCAAGGCGGAGTATGAAGAGCTCGTTAACAAGCGGATTCCGGCTAATGTGAAAGAAATTTCGACAGCTCGTGCACACGGTGATCTTCGTGAGAATTTCGAATATCACGCTGCCAAGCAGATGCAGTCTGTCCTTAATTCCCGAAAAAATGATCTCGAGCGCGATCTTGAGCGGGCTCGCCCGACTGACTTTAAAGGCGCTGATACATCGGCGATTAATATCGGCACGAAGGTGATGGTCGCTATTGCCGGTGGCGAAGAGCGTTCGATGACAATGCTAGGGGCTTGGGATGGTGATCCTGAAAAGAATATCGTATCCTACCTCTCCGAGATTGGTCAGGCACTCCTCGGTAAAGTAGTTGGGGATGTTGTTGAAATCCATGACACTGATACCGAAGAACTTATCACGGTGACAATCACTTCAATCGGTTCTATCTAGGGACACTTTTTAAGAAATTTTCTAAATATACATATGTCGAACACTACCATTCAGTCGATCAAAGGCCGCGAAATTATTGATTCGCGGGGCAATCCTACCGTTGAAGTTGACGTCACCCTTAATGGTGGCGCCTTCGGCCGCGCTGCCGTCCCCTCTGGGGCAAGTACCGGTGAACATGAAGCATGGGAGCTTCGCGATGGCGACAAGGATCGTTACCTAGGAAAGGGCGTCCTCGGTGCCGTTGCTAATATTAACGATAAGATTGCTCCGGCTCTTCTTGGCAATTGTGCTTGTGATCAAACCAGTGTGGATCAAGCCATGCTGTCCCTCGATGGCTCTCCTAATAAAAAGAATCTCGGAGCAAATGCTCTCCTTGGAACTTCACTCGCGGTAGCACGTGCTGCAGCTTCTGCATCGGGCCTTCCTTTATACAAATATCTGGGTGGTCCTAACGCTAAGGTTCTTCCGGTTCCAATGATGAATATCATTAATGGTGGATCTCATTCAGATGCTCCAATTGCTTTTCAGGAATTTATGATTCGGCCAGTGGGTGCTGAGACCTTCAGCAAAGCGGTGCAAATGGGTGCTGAAGTCTTTCATAACCTAAAGAAGGTTCTTCATGATCGAGGGCTTTCTACTGCTGTCGGTGATGAGGGCGGATTTGCCCCGACCTTCAAAGGGACCGAGGATGCTCTAGATACTGTCACTTTGGCTGTTGAGAAAGCTGGTTATAAAGTGGGTGAGGATATTACTTATGCACTTGATTGTGCTGCTTCAGAGTTCTTCGAGAACGGAGTCTATGATTACGCTAAATTTGAAGGAGACGGCGGTGCGCAGCGAGGATCAGAGGAGCAAGCTGCATATCTGGCCGAACTTTGCGCAAAGTATCCTATCGATTCAATTGAAGATGGTTGTGACGAGAATGATTGGGATGGCTGGAAGGTTCTCACCGATAAGATCGGAGATAAGGTTCAGCTTGTAGGCGATGATCTTTTTGTGACGAACGTTGACTTCCTCCAGAAGGGAATCGACCTCGGTGTTGCAAACTCGATTTTGATCAAGGTCAATCAGATTGGAACTCTCACCGAGACTTTTGATGCTATTGAGCTCGGTAAGATTCATGGATATAATTCTGTGATTTCCCATCGATCGGGAGAGACGGAGGATAGCACGATTGCCCATCTCGCTGTTGCGACCAACGCAGGTCAAATCAAGACGGGCTCAATGAGCCGGTCTGATCGGATCGCCAAGTATAATCAACTTCTTCGAATCGAGGAAGCACTCGGTCATAACGCGATTTATGGCGGTTCCTAGGGCTGAATTCTCCTGGATATCGATAAAACTGCAGGTGTTGCCTGCAGTTTTTTTTATTTAGACTTCCTTAGTATCGATCTTTGAGTAACATTTTGGGTGATGGGCCGCTATTTCCGAGTTGCAACCGACCGTTCACCTGAGTTTTCCGAAGCTCGAGGCGGTCGTGGTTTCTTTGGAAAGCCAACCTTAATCCTGTTCTGGTTCTTTGTCTTAGCAGCTTGCTGCGCTGTCGCGATCCCAGCGCTTCCGCAATACCACCTTCTAAAGGAAATCGAAGCAGAGCTGGTCCAGACCCAGCAAGAGGAAAGGCGACTTGAGAGGCATATCCAACAATTAGCTGCCGAGGCTCGCGCCCTTGAGGAAAACCCGCGCTATTTGCAGGAGCGGGCTCGGGATCCCCTTCGCTACATGCGGAAAGGGGAGACTATTATCCAAATCCAAGACTAGATCGTCATCGAGTTGAATCCACCATCGACGACGATTTCTGTTCCTGTGATGAATCCGCCGGCCCGATTGGAGGCCAAAAGGAGGGTTGCTCCGATCAATTCTTGAGGGTTTCCGAACCTTGAAGCGGGAGTGTGGCGTAAAATTTCAGCGACCCGAGATTCGTCGAGGACCTTGCGATTTTGTTCTGCAGGGAAAAATCCAGGGACCAGCGTGTTTACCCGGATGTCGCGATCCGCCCATTCGCGCGCAATATTGCGGGTAAGGTTATGGACGGCTGCCTTGGATGCAGAGTAGGTGAAGACGCGAGAGAGCGGGTTTAGGCCGGAGATCGACCCTAAATTAATGATGGAGGCCTGCACATCGCGGCTTAGAAAGTAATTTCCAAAAACTTGGCAAGCGCGCATGACCCCCACCAAGTTGACGTCTAATATTTTGAGGGCCTCGTCATCTGTAATCTCGACGAACGGACTTGGGGAGTTGATTCCCGCGCCGTTTACAAGAATGTCGACCTTGCCTGATTGTTCCACCACTGAGTTTAGAAGCTCATTGAGTGATTGACGATCGCTGGCGTCTGCTAACGCAAAATAACCTTTCCCGCCTGCTTCCTCGATGACCTTAAGTCGTTCGTTTGCTTTTTCCTCATTTCGCCCGACTAAAACGACTTCTGCCCCAGCCTTAGCAAGTCCCAGTGCCATACAGGAACAAAGCTCGCCAGTGCCCCCGATCACGACGGCAGTCTTGCCCTCAAGTCCGAACATCTCTTTTAAAAATTGTGCTGTTTTCATGATGCCGCAACCCTAGTGCGTGGGGGGATAGTCGCAAGAAATGAAAATAGAGAAGTTTTAAGAGTGTCCCTTAATGATGGGGATTGATGGATTATCCTCCCAAGCAGGAAATTTTAGAGCGAAAACGTAGAATTTTCGGTAGCCATTAGTAGTTGAATCGCTACCTTCTAAGTGTTGATGAAGTGCGATTCATGCCAAGAAAAGGCCACGGTGTTTTACACCCAAGTGACTGAGGGTAAACTTAGGAAGTTTGTCCTTTGTGAAGCGTGCGCTCAAAAAAAGGGGATTACCAATGTTGATGATCTTTTAATGGGCAGTGATTTGCTTGGAAATTCACCGGCGCAAAACAATGTGCAAGATATCGTGGCTGAGCTAAATCAGGAAGATTGCAGTTCTTGCGGGTTTTCTTTAGACGATTTCCGAAAAGTCGGCCGCCTAGGCTGTCCTGAATGCTATCAGGTTTTTTCTCGTGAGCTCGCGGAGCGTCTTCCTTCGATGCATAAGGGAGGCGTCCATAAGGGGTATTTGCCTGAAGGAGTTGCCATGAAACAGGCTTTGAAATCCGAACTCGCGTGCTTGGCTGACAAGTTGGAGAGCGCAATTGAAGACGAGCGGTTTGAAGAAGCTGCAGTGCTTCGGGATCAAATTTCCAAAGTCGAGGAGAAGAAAGGGGTAGTTGAGCTATGATGCGATTTGCGACACTCCTAAGGCATCCCGCAGATTGGATGATGGGGCACGGGGCAGAAACATCAGTGGTGCTGACAAGCCGTGTTCGCCTTGCGCGCAATCTCGCCAAATCTCCATTTCCGGGATGGTCTCGGAAGAAAGACCGCGAAGGTGTGTATTCTTCTCTTAGAGAAAAAGTGGAATCGGTTCCTGGCATGAAAGATGGCTTCTCCCATGAACTTTGTGATTTGGATCCTCTGCAGAAGCAAGTCCTCGTTGAACGGCACCTGATTAGTAGGGAGCAGGCTGCTCGGAGTGAGGGGAGTGGTTCCGTGGTAAACCGTAAGCAGACCCTGAGTCTCATGATCAATGAGGAGGATCATTTGCGGATTCAAGCGATTCGCCCTAGCCTGCAATTAAAAGAAGCCTTCAAGTTGGCCCATTCAGTTGATCAGCGCCTTGAAAAGGTGGTCGACTTCGCTATCGACCCAACACTTGGATACCTCACTGCTTGTCCGACCAATCTAGGGACTGGTATGCGGGCATCATCGATGCTTCATCTGCCAGGCTTAGTTTTGAGTGATCAAATCGGCCCAGTATTGAAAGGAATCAATAAGCTTGGTTTAGCTGTTCGTGGACTCTATGGGGAGGGAACCGAATCGCTGGGAAATCTTTATCAAATTTCGAATCAATCGACCCTCGGAGAAAGCGAAGAAGAAATTCTCGACCGTTTGACCAAGGTGATTGGGGATGTTGCGCAATATGAACTCCAGGCTCGGGAAAAGCTTATGACTGAGGATTCGATAATGGTAAGGGATCGGATAGGTCGCGCAGCAGGAAATCTCTCATACGCTCATATTATTTCTTCAAAAGAGGCTCTTAATCATCTCTCCATGCTCCGTTTGGGTGCTGATCTGACGCTGCTCCCGGCAAACTTAGTTGAGAGTTGTGACCGTCTCTTCATGGAGACTCAGCCTGCCCACCTTCAATGGCGAGCAGGGCGTAAACTTGAGCCGGAGGCCCGTGATGTTATCCGGGCTCAAATGATTCGCGAGCAGTTGCAATCATCCTTACCACCTGCTATTGATCTATCGGGGAAAGAAAAATAAAGAAAGCTCCACTCCATCCTAAGAATTCTATGAATAATTTTACACCACGCGCACAGCAGGTGCTAGCTCTAGCTCGAAAGGAAGCTGACCGATTCAACCATAATTATATTGGGACCGAGCACGTGCTCCTTGGTCTCATTAAATTAGGCCAGGGTGTCGCTGTAAGCGTTCTTCAGCGCATGGGGCTCGACCTTGAATCAGTCCGCATGGAGGTAGAGAAGGAGGTTGGAACTGGCCCGGATACCAAAAGTTCGACCAATATCCCTTATACGCCTCGCGTTAAGAAGGTGCTCGCTCTCGCAAATAAAGAGGCCAAGCAGCTCAACCATTCTTATGTTGGAACTGAGCATATACTTTTGGGTCTGCTACGCGAAGGAGAGGGGATGGCGGCTCGGGTTCTTACCAGTTTGAGCGTAGATCTTCAAACGACTCGAAATGAGGTGCTTGCGGAGATTGACCCTAATTTCGCAGCTGAAGAATCCGATGACGAATTCGATTTTGATGATGACGACGAAATCGATATGGAGAATGGTGAGGATGCCGAAGGAAAGGCTAAGACTCCGGCGTTGAAGGCGTTTGGTCGTGACCTCACTAAGCTTGCACAATCAGGTGAGTTAGATCCCGTGATTGGACGCGCCTCTGAGATTGAAAGGGTGATTCAGATTCTTTGTCGGCGTACGAAGAACAACCCAGTATTAGTGGGAGAGGCAGGAGTGGGTAAGACTGCAATTGTCGAAGGACTTGCGCAGGAGATTGCCGCTGGGGATGTGCCTGAAATACTTCGAGACAAGAAAGTGGTGACTCTTGATCTAGCTTTGATGGTTGCTGGGACAAAATACCGTGGTCAGTTTGAAGAGCGTATCAAAGCTGTGATGGACGAGATACGCAAGGTGAAGAACGTTGTGCTCTTTATCGATGAGCTGCACACCATCGTGGGTGCGGGTTCGGCTGAAGGAGCTATGGATGCCTCGAATATTATTAAGCCCGCCTTGAGTCGTGCGGAACTGCAATGCATCGGTGCCACCACTCTTAATGAGTTTAGAAAGCATATTGAAAAGGATTCAGCTTTGGAGCGTCGTTTTCAGCAGGTTAAGGTTAATGAACCCTCAATTGATGATGCTATCGAAATCATGAAAGGCCTCCGTGAGAAGTATGAGAGCCACCACAAGGTGCGCTACTCTGAGCAGGCTCTTGAGGCATCGGTGAAGTTAACATCTCGTTATCTTACAAGCCGCTTTCTGCCCGATAAGGCTATCGATGTAGTGGACGAAGCGGGAGCTCGTGCCCGAATTCAAACGATGACGCGTCCGATCGGACTCAAGGAGTTGGAGGTGCGCATCGCGGAGATTAACGATGAGAAGGTTGCTGCAATTAACGATCAGGATTTTGAAAAGGCTGCAGCTCTTCGTGACGAGGAAAAAACCACCCGAAAGGAGCTCGATGATAAGATCGAGGGATGGCGTGGTGAAAGTGAAGAGAAGATCGTAGATATCGATGAGGATGATATTATGTCGGTGGTCTCGAAGTGGACGGGTGTTCCGCTTCAACGTATGGAGCAGAAAGAAGCAGCTAAGCTGTTGAAGATGGAGGAGAATCTCAGGGAGACTGTTATCGGGCAGAATGAGGCTGTTGTGGCAATTTCTAAGGCCCTCAGGCGGTCGCGTGCTGATCTTAAGGATCCGCGTCGCCCGATAGGTTCATTTCTTTTCCTGGGGCCAACAGGTGTGGGGAAAACCTACCTTGCTAGAAATCTCGCAAACTTCATGTTCGGTGATCCGGAATCGCTCATTCAGATCGACATGTCAGAATACATGGAAAAGTTTAGCGCAAGTCGTCTCATCGGTTCACCTCCGGGGTATGTCGGATATGAAGAGGGGGGGCAGCTTTCTGAAGCGGTTAGGCGCCGTCCGTATTCGGTTATTCTTTTTGACGAAGTTGAAAAAGCCCACCCGGACGTCATGAATCTACTGCTCCAAATTTTGGAGGAGGGAATGATTACGGATAGCTTCGGTCGTAAAATCGATTTCCGGAACACGATTATTATTCTGACCTCGAATGTTGGTGCTGAAAGTATCAAACGCCAGACGACCTTGGGCTTCAATGCAATGTCCGAGGATGAGGCAGACTTCGAGGGCATGAAGGCCAAAATAGATGCCGTTGCTAAAAAGCATTTTCGGCCGGAATTCTTAAATCGACTTGATGAACTTGTGGTGTTCCGGATGCTTGAGAAGGAAAGTCTTAACGAGATTGTCGATCTAGAAGTTGCGAAGTTGGTAAAGCGCCTTGCTGATAAGGAGATCGATCTTGTGCTCGAGGAATCTGCACGCGACCTCATCGTCACGGAGGGCTACGATCCTGATTATGGAGCCCGTCCAATGCGCCGAGCGGTTGAACAACTGCTTGAAGATCCACTTGCTGAAGCCATTCTTTCCGGTGCAGTCAAGGAGGATCAGCACGTTACAGCGAAGGTTAAAAAGGACGCGAAGGAAGTTTCTTTCAAAGCCAAGGCTCGCAAAAAGCAAAAGAAAGCTGGCGTTTCTACTTCCTAGAAAATTAAGAGGGGCGAATGAATTGATTTTATGAGTTACTCTAAAATCGGTGATATTTCTCCCACCCTAATCCAGCCGGTATTTCCTTCAGGGAGCTCAATCAGAGACCATCCTGCCCGAGTTGCTTTGACTCGACAGAGGCTCCCTATTACATTCTCCCGAATTGTAGTGCCTCCTTCGAAGGGTTGGCTTCTCAGCGTTGTTTTCTCTGTCACGATTGATAATTCACTGAGGGGCTGGAAGCTTACCCCTTCAGGATAAAGCTTCATCCCGGTGATTCCAATTCCTAGTCCGAAACCTGTGCAAACGAAGAAAGTGACAAGGAGAGGTTTTCGCTTATTTCCAAAGATATTCCAAGCTGTCAGAATGCTGATTACAAGTGACCAAATCCCTAGAATGAAGATTTGAAGGTAAATCCATTTAGGGAGGAACGATAACCATTCAGTGCCCTCCGGTGAACGAGCGTGAAACCCTGGTAATTGGCTCATCAGTTTGGTGCTGTCACCACCATGCAATTCATAACGATGGGCCCATAATGAAGCTTCGCCAAAGTTTTCTAACTTTAGCTCACAAATCGCTAGGTTATGAAAATGCTCTCTTACTGCTCCTGTTTTCATTGAAGCGAGAATGTCGGCTTTGGTTTTCTCGGGAGAGTGGTCAATTCCCTCACTAGTCTGGATCAAGGAGCCCATAGAGATGAAAAATAGTAGGAGCGGAGACAAGGTTCTAAGGAGTCTTAAGACTCGCTTTTTTTCGCTAGGTTCAAGGGGCTCGGGCTCCGGATCCTGCCGAAAGCAGATCTCATCCCGTATTTTGAAAACCTCCTCGAGCCCCTCAGCTGCGTCGTGCTCCGTCGCAAATCGGGTTGCTTCTAGAAAGAAGGTTACACGGTCATTGCCCGCTGAAGTCACTTCCTTCAGTTCGGCTTCAAACTCCCTACGAGGCGCTAAAGCGATATGGCGAGCTTTGAGCCTGTTTCGGAATGCAATTCCAAGAATTGAGCAGGTAATTAGAGCCGGAATGATTTGCCATGCCCACTTGCTCAGGGGAGATGATTTTCCAAAAACTTTTATCGGACGTTCGCTAGAGGGAAGGAACTCCAGTGCTTCTTCAAGGGATTCTGAGGAAGGTAGTTCTCCGGTGATTTTTATTGGAAAAGGAAGAGATTCCTTTTGTTCGTAATTCTCGAGCAATGGGTCGAAGTAAATGAAGCGATAAGGGGGAAGGGCCCCAACATTTTTTAAAGGTCTTAGGACATGCGAGAACACAGCAGTCCCTGAACTCGAACGGCGTTCGCCGCCGCTCGGCTTAGCCATTGTTTCGAATTGTTTCCAATCTTTGTTCAGATCAATCAATTGAGGTCCAGGAAATTGATCAATATTTCCCGAACCCTTGATGCGTGTTTCAACGGTGAGTGACCCGCCGAGCTCGAGTTCGAGACTGAGAGGGCGAACCTCAATCGAAAAGGTTCCGACGGCTCCACCAAAGCCGGATGGCGCTCCTTCAGGAAGAGGTCGGACATTTAGCTCAACCGAAGGAAAGTCGATCTTTGCGGGAAAGGAACGGGTGGCGAAGCCTCCGCGAACCACTTGTCGACGAAGTAAGGTGGCGTTAGTAGACCCAGGTCCGAGAGTGAGAGGTCCGTCCTGGAGCGCATTGATTGAGCTGGGGTAGGTGTACACCGCAAATTGATGGCCATCAAAATCAAGATATCCAGTAGGTTCAGCCGTCGAAGTGAAGCGCCATGCTGCGAGGCCATCCTTTTTGAGGTTAATGACGTTCCCATCTGATAACCGCAGCAAGTGAGGTGCTGCTTGGGAAAGATACAGTTTAGCTTCGACGTCCTGTGTTTCACCTAAGTAAGGGTTCGTTTTTTTAAGGAAAACACCGGTCAGATAGGGGGTGACTTCTCCATCGATTTTGATGCCATGAGTTTCAAGGCTATTAATTGGTGCTACGCGAAGAGTATGGCTTTTTGAGCGAATCACTCCGGAGTTTGTTTGGAGTTCAAAGGGGGGAACCTTGTAAATCCCTGGCTCGAAAGCTGAAACTAAATAACGGAAGCCTTCACGTATCCTTCCATTAACCTGATATCGGCGTTGAGCTTCTCGTTTTAGGGTAAGAGGGGCCGCCTTTGGGGTAGTTGGCCAATCGATCAGTGTCAGATTCTCGACCCAAACTGTGAGGTAAGTCTTTTCCCCAACGACAACAATCGAACTATCGAGCTTTGTCTCGATCACTGGGGGACCTTTAGCCAGGAGCCTACTGCTTCCAGTAAGGATCAGAAATGAAATGATTACGAAAAATCTCACGATAGTTGTTTCGCAAATTACCAATCGTGTGGGCTTCGATTGTAGGGCCTCCGTATCCTCCGTGGAGCCTTTCCCCCAAAGTCGGAATATTGCTTTAGGAGCCGCCGAGCTCTTTCTCGGGGCGTTTCGTTTTCCGGAGCGTTAGGATCATCTTTTAGGTTGGAATTCTCTGCTTGGGCCTTGTTTTTATTGCCCTGTTTACTCTCTCCTTCATTGCTTTGATTTTCGTTTTGAGTCGACTGCTCGTCGTCAGGTTTTGAATTTTCAGATTGTTCATTATTTTCACTTTCACCTTCTTTGGATTGTTCGGTCTTGTTCTTGTCGCCATTTTCTTCTGAGCGATCATCTTCCTTTGATTCATCCGAATTTTGATTTGATTGCTCGTCCTTTGACTCCTCCGGTGTGTCTTCCGAATTAGGGTCATTTTGAGCTTCTTCTTGAGCGTTGTTTTTTTCTGAATCTTGATTGTCTTCGTCTTCCTTCTCTTGGCTTTTTTCTGCCTTCTTTTTTTTCCTTTCTTTTTGGAGTTTGGCTAATTGCTTCTCTACGGATTGTAGATTTTCACTTGAGGCCGTGTTTTGGGGTTGGATCTTTAAGGAGGCTTTAAAGTGTTCAATGGAACCTTCCCAGGCTTTCACTTTCTCTTCGGCAGTTTTTGACGCACCCAGATAAAATAAGGAAGTCGCGAGAGCGTAATGGGCTTGCTGGAGAATTTCAGAATCTTCAGCCGAAAGTGCTGAGCTAAATGAAGTGACAGCAGCAGGCCAATCTTGTGCTCTGGATGCTGCCGATCCGGATGCGAGAAATAGGCTTGCCGCACGGTCACCTGAACTATCTTTGGCTGCTTCGCTGAACAACTGTTGAGCTGTGGTTGTTTCGCCTGCTTTGAGGGCAGCGATTCCGTCTTCCACTAAGCTCCCTTCAGCCTGTGGGGTGGCGAGACTACATACTATGAGAGTAATGATTGGAGCTAACGGAAGGCACTTGATGAAAATAGAAGTCATGATGAGAAGTAGTCCGCTAAAAACAAACCACCGATGAGCCGGTTTAGCAACTCGTTGGTGTTTTCCTTCCTCTCGGAAGCGATCCATTTCAGCAAGTGCTGAATCTAATTTTGTAATGAAGCTAGCGCCCATTCCTTTCGAGTAATATCCATCAGTTTCTTCCGCGATTACTTGCAGAGCTTCCTCGTTGAGCTTGGAAAAAACGACATTGCCGGAGCGGTCTCGAAAATTACCGTCACTTTCCCTAGGGTCGGGTATGAAGGAGCCTTCCGTGGTTCCCATTCCGATTGCGTAGATGAAGATGCCTTCTCTGGCGGCACCAGCGGCTGCTTCTTCGAGTCCTTCAGAGGATTTTTCGCCATCGCTGAATACCACCATGATGTTGCTTTGTTGGCCAGTTTCCCTCAGGAGTCGTGTTCCAGAATCGATGGCTGTGGTAAGGTTGGAGCCTCCCACTGGAATGTCATTGGGGTCGAGTTGGGCCAAGGTTTGCTCCACAAAACTGTGATCGATCGTAAGTGGAGATTGAACAAGTGTTTCCCCAGAAAACAAAAGAACTCCAACTCGATCGTTAGGGAACTTCTCTAGGATTTCTAGAGCTGCAGCTCTAGACCCTAGCAGTCGACTAGGCTCAATATCGCGGGCTAGCATGCTGCGTGATATATCGACACAAAAGAGAATGTTTCGTCCTTCATTTTCTACTTCAATCCATTCCTCGCCAGATTCTGGCTGGGCGACTGCGATAATTAACCCAGCCATGCCTCCTAAAGCGAGACCCAGTGAGGTGAAGTGAACCCATGGTGGTCGGGTATGGCTGAGGCGGCCTTGTAAACGATGTGCCACCATTCTCTTCCAGCGATAGCGACGCTTCTTCCAAGAGAGCCAAGCCATGAATCCAATCAAGGGGAGGGCGGTTAAGCAAAGAAGCCATTCAGGTTTTGCAAAATTCATGGCATCGATGGTGGGTTGAGTGCTGAAGTAAAAAGGTAGCCTAAAATCAGAAGGCCCGATGCTCCAACAAACCAGAAATAGAGCTCTTTCCTTATCGTCCAGCTCTTACGTTCGACTTCGATTTTTTCAAGGTCGTCGATACTCTTGAAAGCTTCTCTGAGGCCTAAATAGTCGCGCGCTCGATAGTAATCTCCTCTCGTGATTTTAGCGATCTCCTTAAGAGTTTCAGTGTCAAATTCTTGTCCGGTATTAACCCCTCGAATCCGACCTTGGGGAGTTCCAATTCCTACCGGGTAAACTTTAATGCCGAGTTCGGCTACTAAGCCCGCGGCCTCAATTGGACTGAGTTGCCCCGAGTTGCTAGCGCCATCGGTAACGAGGACAATGACTTTACTTTTACTTTTGGGGGCATCTTTGCCTGTATCCCGGGCAAGCGTTTCTAGGCGATCACCTGCTGCAACGATGGCGCTGCCGATAGCTGTGCCTCCTTCGGTTCGATCCTTTACTAGGGCGACGTCGCGTAAGGTGTATTCAAGAATTTGATGATCGAGGGTGATTGGAGCGACCGTGTAAGGGCGTGCCGCAAAGCTTACGATTCCGATTCGATCATCAGGTCTGCGATCGATGAATTCTGTAATAATCTTTTTAGCTGCATTAATCCTGAGTTGGGGGCGGCGCATGCCTCTGTCAGATTCATAGAAATCAGCAGTCGACATTGAGTAGGAAACATCAAGCGCAATAATGATGTCAATTCCGCTCGCGGTTCGTGAAGTCCGGCTCCTAGTTTCTTGGGGACGAGCAAGTCCGATAATCGCGGGGATTAGCATGAGCGGAAGAATTAAGGGCGCGAACTGGAAGGGGCGGTCTTTAGGTTTAAGTCCCAGTGTGCTTAATACCCGCAAGGTTGGATAGATAAGCCAACTGCGAGCGCCTTGACGATAGCCGAGAAACATGAGCAGGGGGACGGCTAGAAGAAGCAAAAGCCACCATGGTTCCGCGAAATCATAATTATCCAAAAAACTCATGATGATTTCTGCGAAGGACGGACAAGAAGAAAGGTGATAAGGGCTACGGCACTGATGGAGAGTCCAATCCAGACTAAAGCGTTTCCTTCGATTTCAGCACCTGCTCCGCGCTTTTTGTAGGTGCTTCCCATTAAGCCTCCGAGAGCAAGGATCATACCAAAAGGAAAGGCTGCTAAAGTCCGTCTGGCGAAAGTCCGTTGGATCCATCCCGCTGATTTGGTCTCGGGTAAAATTGGCAAGTGATCATTTTCTATCTCTTTAGCTGGAGTGAGTCGGCGAAGCATTGTGAGACAGACTCGTGACTCCTCAATCATCTTTAAGGAAAGGGTTTGGTCGATTTTAGACTTATCATACTTGGCGTCGTTCAAACGGTTAAGAACATGGTTGGCATCAGCCGGTAGTGTGGTTTGGCGGGCTTCAAATTCTTCGACTGTTTCGTAAAGTGCAGGTTCTGCCTGAGCTCCGGCCAAGTAGGTTCGGATTGCCAATGACGCCTCCGCTGCGATTTCCGAAATTAATCTCTTGTCAGCTTGCGATTCAAGCGAGGTGAGAATGCTCATCGCGGGTGTGAAAAAATCGAGGTTTGAGATTGTTTTTGTTTTCTTAGGTCCCGCAAATAGAAGACGAATTAGCCACCAAATCGCGAGGATTGTGAGGATCACACCTGAAATTAGAAACCACAGAAACCAATCCGGAGTCTCTGGAAGGTAGCTTTCGGGATCTGGGATGCCGTGCTGAAGGGTAGGTGGATTATCAGGATCCATAATTATCGTCTCCGAAGCACTCGGCGCTGAAAGAGTTTATGAAGATCGGCGATATAATCATCTTTGGTAGAAATTTGAGCGCTATCAATCCCATGTTTCTTAAAGAACGAGGCGAGTCCTTCGCGATACCTTTTGGAAAGTTTTGAGAGTCCCATACGCGTGTTGCTGTTTGAGGTATTTACTAATATTTCATGGCCACTTTCAGGATCGCGTAGGTAAACTTTGCCGACGTCGGGAATCCTTTTTTCAAGAGGGTCGAAAATGGGAAGTGCGATGACGTCATGTTGACGCGCAAGGCATCCCAAGGGTCGTTCGAACCCCCAATCCACAAAGTCCGAAATGAAAAAGATCAGCCCCTTCCGTTTGAGGGTCCTAAGAAGGAACTTGGAAGCTTCGGCGATTGAAGTTCCTGGTTTGGAAGGTTTGGCCGTCAAGATCTCTCTTACTGCTCGGAGCACGGAGCGTCCTCCTTTCCCTGGAGGTAGGTAGAGAACTGGCTCTTCCGCAAAAAGAAGAAGCCCGACTTTATCGCCGTTATACCGGGCGCTAAATCCAAGGAGCGCTGCAATTTCGGCGGCACGTTCTCGCTTGCTCAGATAATCGCTGCCATATTCGGTGGAGCCGGAAATGTCCACCGCGAGGATCATTGAAAGCTCTCGTTCTTCACGGAATTTTCGAATGAAGGGGGTTTCCATACGGGCGGTGACATTCCAGTCAATAAACCGGATTTCATCCCCCGGTTGGTATTCGCGGAATTCATCGAAATCAAGGCCCTGTCCTCGAAATGAGGAGTGATAATCTCCTGAGAAAACCTCCTGGGCAAGGCGCCTCGCTCGGATTTCAAGTCGTCTGACCCGCCGCATGATTTCCTCGATACTCTCTGCTTCATCCATTGCTCACGCAAATTTTAGTGATTGAAATTGAAAAGGGGAACGCAAATTTCGCCTGAAAAGCGGGGGAGTGTGAATTGTTATTCACATTTATGGTTCCATATTACCCTTGCCCGGAGGCGTGAGGTAGCCTAGCCCTCGTGGGGGTCAATTCGACTCTAAACACACTCAAATTTATGGCGATTGCACGCGCGCTCCTCTCGGTTTCCGATAAGTCCGGATTGGTTGATTTTGCTAAAACTCTTCATGAGGGGTTCGGTATTGAGCTCCTTTCGACGGGCGGGACAGCCAAGGCTCTCCGGGAGAGTGGGCTCCCGGTTATTGATGTTGCTGAATACACGGGTGCTCCCGAACTCTTCGAGGGGCGGCTCAAAACTCTCCACCCGAAGATCCACGGCGGATTACTTCAGAGGCGGGATTCGGACGACCATGTTGCCCAAGGTAAAAAGAATGACATTCCAACCATCGATCTCGTCGTTGTGAATCTCTACCCTTTTGAGCAAACGATAGCCAAAGAGGATGTGTCGTTAGCCGAAGCGATTGAGAATATTGATATCGGTGGGCCTTCGATGTTACGCAGTGCGTCCAAGAATTATTCTGCGGTCACCGTGCTAACGGATCCTGCCGACTACCGAAGGGTTTTGGAAGAAATGGAAGCGCATGATGGTGATACGACCCTCAGGCTTCGAGAGGAGCTTGCGATCAAGGTCTTCCGCCGAACCTCGGCTTATGATGGTGCCATCTCCAACTATTTGGGCCAGTGTGACCAAGGAACTGCTTGCAGTTTTTCAGTGAATCTTCCGCTAGTGAGTGATCTCCGCTATGGCGACAACCCTCACCAAAAGGCCCGGCTCTATGGTGATTTTAATGAATGTTTTACTCAACTGCAGGGCAAAGAGCTGAGTTACACTAATATTCTCGATATCGAAGCCGCCGCCGATCTTATTTTGGACTACAAACGCTCAACTGTCGGGATTCTTAAACACACTAACCCTTGTGGAGTTGGTCAAGATGAGGATCTTCGGGTCGCTTGGCAGAAAGCTTTCGAAACTGATCGTTCGGCTCCGTTTGGCGGGGTGATCGTCTGTAATCGCCCGATCAACGAAGATTTGGCAAGGGTCATTTCAGAGATATTCACGGACGTTATTATTGCGCCTGATTACGAGCCTGAAGCGCGTGCAATCTTGCAGAAGAAAAAGAATTTGCGTCTCATGAAGGTAGAGCCTGGTTATGAAAAATTCCGGAGAGATGCCGTTGTTCGGCCTGCACCTGGTGGATTAATGGTGATGGATAAGGATCACACCGTTATGGGGCTCGAGGATCTGGAGGCTAAGGTAGTGACGAAACGTCCACCAACTGAGGCAGAAATGACCGCGATGAGATTCGGTTGGCGCGTCGTTAAGCATGTGAAGTCCAATGCGATTGTTTTTAGTTCAGGAGATCGCACTCTTGGGATCGGCGCTGGTCAAATGAGCCGTGTTGATTCTTCGCGGATTGCAGTCTGGAAGGCTGAAGAAGCTGGGCTCTCTCTGAAGGGGAGTATCATTGCCTCTGACGCTCTTTTCCCGTTTGCTGACGGTTTAGACGCAGCGATCAAGGCTGGTGCTACTGCTTGCATTCAGCCCGGGGGATCAATAAGGGATGAGGAAGTGATTGCTGCGGCTGATGCCGCCGGTATTTCTATGGTGTTTACCGGGTATAGGCACTTTAAACATTAAATTCCTAAGAAAATGTCGCTTCTTCTCGGGGTTAATATTGATCATGTCGCCACGCTGAGGCAGGCACGATATGCCATGAATCCAGATGCTCCAATCCTCGAGCCCTCGATTTTAGAGGCGGCACTTGAGGCGAAAGCTGGAGGGGCTGATTCAATCACCGTGCACGTCCGTGAGGATCGTCGCCACATGCAGGATGACGATGCGCGATTGGTTCGGCGGGAAATTGATTTGCCCTTAAATCTCGAACTGGCAAATACTGCGGAGATGGTGGCTTTTGCTTGCGATTTAAAGCCGGACTTTGCCTGCTTGGTTCCCGAGAAACGTGAGGAGGTTACGACTGAGGGGGGGCTTGATGTGATCGGAAATCAGGACTCTTTGCGTCAAACAGTCGCGAAACTCCAGAGTTCAGGCATTCAGGTGAGTTTGTTTATTGATTCAGAGAGGGGGCAGATTCAAGCGGCAGCAGATATCGGGGCAGAAATGATCGAATTACACACTGGGACATTTGCCTTAACCACTGGCAAGGAACACGAATCCGAAATTAGGCGTTTGCAATCGGGTGCAGACCTAGGGAATTCGTTGGGATTACGAGTTAATGCTGGACATGGAATTCATTTAGATAACATTAAAGACCTTTTTTATGTAAAAAACTTAAAAGAGTTCAATATTGGTCACACTTTGATTTCTAGGGCTCTTATTGTTGGAATGAGAGCTGCGGTGAAGGAAATGAAGGTTGCTATGCAGGAATACCCGACCACTCAATAAGATGAGCTTAGTCGGAATCGGCATCGATGTTGTGGAGGTTTCCCGCATCCGCTCGTCGATGGATGAGTTTGGTGTGAAGTTCCTCGCGCGGATATTCACTGAGAGGGAGCGGGGCTACTGTGATCGGCAAAAAATGCCAGAGATGCACTATGCGGCAAGGTTTGCAGCGAAAGAAGCGATCTCGAAGGCTTTTGGGACAGGGATCGGTAAGGATGTGGGTTGGCTTGATATGGAAATTCTAAGGAAGTCGAGTGGTGAGCCGGAAGTTCGGTTGAGAGGTGCCGCTGCGCTGAAGGCTAAGGAAGTCAATGCAACCCAGGTAATGGTGAGTTTGACGCACTCTAAGGATTACGCGGCTGCAAATGCAGTGGTGATGGCGGGTTGATTCGCTTGTCCTTTTGGGTGAGATGGCTTGAGGTGGTGAATCGATGCATTAATGATCAAAGCCACATTAGCAAATCAGCATTACATATATTGTGTGAAGTTAGTGATTGAGCCCAAGCGATACGGGGTAAAACGGGAACGCTTCCTTCATCAAGGTTTAAATGGGACCTGTTAATGAAGATCTAGTTCTAGGCCTTAGTTTTTACCACGCACCAATTGATTCATTGTTGGTCATTTTTTTCCCGAAGTTGTGTGATTCAATCAGATCACGCTTTCCGGTCTCAAGAACTTCCGGCACACTCTGGACGTGTCCGAGGAACTGGCAAAGATTCTTGAGCGAGCTGAGGAAGCTATCGCAAATCGTGATGGCTCAGAGGTTCTTCAGCTTTGTGAAGATTTGCATTATGCTGATCTCGCCGAGCTTTTTGAAGATATTGATCAAGATGGCCGCGAGTTTTTAACGGAAACTCTAGGTGCGGAGAAATTTTCAGAGATCCTGGCCGAACTTCCCGATACCCTCGTCGAGAAAACCCTCGATTCCTTTGAGCCTGAAGAGCAACGCGAGATTCTTGATTCTCTTCCAGATGATGACCGGGTTGACATCCTTCAGGATGTTAGTGATTCAAAACGTCGGGATTTTCTTGAGCTTCTTGACGAGGACAAACAGGAGGATACTCGGACCCTTCTTCGTTATGATGAGGAAACGGCTGGCGGTCGCATGACCACTCATATTGGGAAAATTGGTGCACACATGACAGTTAAAGATGCCATCGAGCATCTCCGGGGTGATCAAGAATCTACGATGACCCTTGCCCGGATTTTTGTGGTCAATGATGAAGGGAAATTAGTTGGCAAGATTAGGCTTCGAGACCTTGCTTTCAACGCTTGGAATGTGTCAGTGCAATCACTGGTTCAGGATGTTGACCATTCGATACTCGCTACGGCCGATCAAGAAGATGCGGCTCAAATGATCTCTCGCTACGACATGCTCATTTTGCCTGTGGTAGACGAATCAAACCGCTTGCTGGGAGTGATTACAGCTGATGATGCTTTCGAAATTCTTGAAGAAGAATCCACCGAAGATATTGAAAAAGGTGCTGGTATTTCTGGTGATCAATCAGAAGAAACTTACCTGAACACCTCTATCACGTCCCATTTCAAAAGACGATGCGGGTGGCTTGTTATTCTGGCTTTTCTCGCAATTCTATCTGGCTTTGTGATGATGCGCTTTGAGCAGACATTGACTGAAATTTATCTTCTAGCGCTTTTTTTACCGATGGTAGTAGCCGCCGGTGGTAATACTGGAGGGCAAGCTTCTACAATGGTGATCCGGGCCATGGCGCTCGGGGAATTGGACCCTGAAGATACGATGCAAGTTGCTTGGAAGGAATTGCGACTGGGGCTTCTGCTGGGTGGTCTTTTGGCCTTCTTGATTGGCCTGTTCGCCGTGTTTGCCCCACCCGCTCTCCAATTCACTTTACCCAGCGGGACTAACTTCACACAATTCGGGTGCACCGTCGCAATTGCATTAGGTGCCCAAGTCGCAACCTCAACTCTTATTGGCGCTCTTTTGCCGATTGGCGCGAGAGCTGTAAGGATTGATCCCGCGGTGATTGCAGCTCCTGCTATCACAACAATTGTAGATGTTTCAGGAATGGTGATTTATTTCACGGTTGCGCGCAGTATCCTTGGGGTATGAGATTCCCAACTATTCTCGCCACGTTGACAACAGCGGTCTTTGCTCACGAAGGCCATAACCATAATCCGGCTGCTGCCGAAATGAATGAAGCGGCCACCGTTTTCCTCGCTAGTCTCGATGGAGCGCAGCGCGAAGCTGCTTCCTTCGAATTCAAGAATAAGGAGCGTGAAAATTGGCACTTTGTGCCGATGGATCGTAAAGGAGTGCGTTTTGACGCTCTAAAGCCACACCAACAGCACCTTGCATTTGGTCTTCTTGGAACAGGATTGACCCAGAAAGGTCTCATGACGGCGACTCAAATCATGACTCTCGAGGAAATCCTCCGGAGCCGTGGAGGCGATCCCAAAGTACGCAATACCGAGAAATATAACATTGCTATTTTTGGATCCCCCTCCCCGACTAAACCGTGGGGATGGCGATTTGAGGGCCATCATCTTTCGCTCAATTTTTCGCTGCTCGGTGACAAGGTTGTCGGTTTGCCTGCATTCTATGGCACGAACCCAGCTGAACTTAAGAAAGGTCCTTTAAAAGGAATGCGCCCACTGGGGGAAATCGAGGATGCAGGCCGTAAGTTAGCGGAAGACTTAATCAAGGCTGGTATGTCTCCAGTTTTCTCGGAAAAGGCTCCTAAGGAGATTTTGACTGCTCAAGACAGCACGGCCAAGGCGCAGAAAATTATGGGCGCGACTTCAGATAAAATGAATGGAGAGCAAGTGAAGCAAATTTTGGCGATCGTCTCTCAAGTGGCCTCAATGCAGCGTGGCGAAATCACCAATGAAAGTTTACGCAAAATTAACACAATGCAGCGCAAGAAGCTTCACTTTGCTTGGGGAGGTTCACTAGAAAGAAATGGGCCTCATTACTTTCGAATTCAAGGTGTCGACTTCATTGTTGAATACGCGAACACCCAAAATGATGCCAATCATGCTCATTTGGTTTGGCGTGATCTTGAAAATGACTTTGCTCGTAATTCTCTCAAAAAGCACTACCAGGAGAATCATGATTAGGGAGAAGTCTTAGTCATCCCGAACCAATGCCCGGCCGGATTACCGCCCGGGCATTTCTTTATAATGGGTTGATTCAGGAATATAGAATGAGCGAGAAAGTGTGTTTATTCTTCATCTCCATCACATAATTAGCTAATCTTACAGATCTGCTAGAAAGACAAAAAGGCGTTCAATTCAGTCAGCATCTTAAAAGAGCACAGCCATGTTTCACATGACAATTCCCTTTTTGAAAGGTCTTTGCCGAAAATCTCACAATTATGAACATCTCCTTACGTCCTTTCATTTTCGCCCTCGCAACGATCTCTGCATTTGGAATAGCCCAAGCGCAAGAGGATAAGTTAAAGGAGCAAATTCTACCGTCTCCAAAAAACCGTAAGAGTATTACGTGGCAATACCCTGTCCTCAACGCTCTTGATGTTAACAGTGACCATATTATCTCACAACAAGAACTCAAAGAAGCTACGGGTTCATTGCTGACACTCGATAAAAATGGTGATGGTGTTCTAACCTTTAAAGAGATGACCCCAGTATTTGAGAGCGGGTCAAAAGACACGATTGATGATGGAGCATTCAGAGGGGAACTTGTCGCAGAAAGAACTGAAATTTCAGGTCGTTCAACTCGAGAAATTCTTAAGTTGTTAGGATCTAAAGGGATGCTTGAACCCGGTAAAGATGAGCTTCAAAACTATCGTAAGTTATTTTCTTTCACCGACAGAAATAAGGATGGTAGGCATTCTGCAGTCGAATATGTCGACAACGGGCCCTATCTCACCCCTTCTTCAAGAGCTGGTATTTTCAAAGCGTCTGATTCTAATTTAGATGGATTTGTCTCTGAAAAAGAATACATAGAAAATCGTGTGATCACCGACGAAGCTAAAGCGATATTTTCATCAATAGATTTGGATAGGGATCGAAAGTTGACCGCAAAAGAATTTACTGAAAGTGGAAAGTTTAAGGATAAGAAACTCGCATTAGCTGTATACTCGGCTTTCGATGCCAACTCAGATGGTGAACTCATTCTCCCTGAGTATCTCAGGATTTGGGGGGGATGGGCGCGGGAATAGGCCCTTTTGTTTCGTTCCAGTGGAGTTCTTTCAAAGACACCCTCACTTGGCCTTGGGTTTTTTAGCCTCCGGTGTTTTTGTAATTTGCTCGAGAAGGTTTTTTGCCTTTTTCCATCCCTCCTTAGACCCGGTAAACTGACCATTCCATGTCTGTGTCCCATCGTTGAACATAAACATCGTCTGGAAAATTTCTAACTTGAGTTCGAAGATTGCTGCCTCCCCTTCAACTTCAGCCCCCTTTAATTTTTCTATTCTAACCTTATTTTCTTTTAATTTAAGGTTTGGGTTTCCTTTGGCCGTTTCGATAAAGCTGTCTGCCATCAGTTTTATGGATGAAGCGATTTGCTCTACACCTCCGGGGACCGGCCATCTTGAAATAGTCATTTCTCCATCACTCCCATCTTTTTGACTGAGCTTGAGAGTGAACAAATCAACCCCTTGGTTATTTGTAAATTCGATCTTCCATTCCAGGCTGGCTTTAATTTCTAGGGGGAGAGTTTTTTCAGTCTCAGCAGCTTGGCACGATAAAAAACTAAGAAGCGCAACCGATATGAGGAGAATGAAAAGATGTTTCATGTCTTTAATCATCGAAGGAGATAGAACGTTGTCTTTCATCTGATCAAGATTTT
>JAKMGP010000190.1 GCA_022424905.1 Akkermansiaceae bacterium
CGAGACTATTTTTTCAAAGGACTCGTCTATTTTATTTTGGCCTTCCTTGTCTCCGCTGTCGGATGGATCATTAGAGAGGGCCGGGGTGGTAAAATTATAGCTTGGATAGCCTCGATAGTTTATGGAGTTGCGACCGCTTATGTTTTGGCTGGATTACTTCACCGTTATTTCATCACAGGACGTCCCCCGGTCTCTAACTTGTATGATACGATTCCATTCATCACTGCTGGGGCTGTTGTGATCTTGGCAATCGCAGAGCTTCTAACTCGTCGAAAGGTTCTCCTTTCGTTGGGAGCTGCGCTTGGAGTGATTGGTTTATTCTTTGCTGCTAGTTTTGAGGTGGGTGACGCCAAGGATAACATGGATCCATTACGGGCGGTTCTGGATTCCAATTACTGGCTGGCAACTCACGTGGTTTCTATCACGATTGGTTACTGCGGAGGATTGGTCGCCTGTTTCCTGTCTTTAGTCTATGTCCACCTTGCTCTGGCGGGTGTCATTAAAGATCAGAAATCTTTCCATCGATTTATGACTCGAACTGTTTATGGGATCACTTGTTTCACTCTCTTGTTTTCGCTTGTCGGAACAATTTTGGGGGGGATTTGGGCAAATGATTCCTGGGGCCGTTTTTGGGGATGGGATCCCAAGGAGAATGGGGCGTTATTGATTGTTCTCTGGTGCCTGATCATTTTGCATTCCCGATTGGCGGGTTGGATGACCGGTTGGGGGCTTCATATCATGAGTATTCTGGGTGGCTCGGTAGTCGTCTTCTCGTGGTGGGGTGTCAATATGTTGGAGGTCGGTCTCCACTCTTATGGATTTATTGAAGGTGCTTCGACAGTCTATTATTTCTACTTTGTCACGCTCGTCGCGACCGGAGTGGGGGTCGCGGCCTGGTTAATCGAGAGGTTTTCTAAAAATCCGCGGGTGAAGCCCAATTGATCGATCGCAGCGCCAAGAGTTTAGAACGGTTTTGCCGTCTGTTTGCTCATCCCAGCCTGGCAGTCCGAAAGGGGTTCAGTTCCCTTGTTGGGATAATGCGCTTAATGTGATAAACGTCCTTCTATGAGATTCATCCTGTCTCTTCTTGCAACAAACCTTCGCGATGTCGTTCTTGGCCAGCTCCACAAATTGCAGGAAGACCCGGGTGAAACCATCAATCTGTATTCCAAGGCCCCGAGAGTTATGGCACATTTAAAGAGTCTCCTTGAGGAGTCAAAGAAATCGGGTCGAACCTGCTAAGCCCTAATTGGTGAATCCAATGAAAATTGCTCTCTTACTATTCACTCTGCCTATTACACTAAATGCACTCGATTACAAACGGGATGTCATGCCGATTTTTAAGGAGAAGTGCTATGATTGTCATAGTTTGAAGGCCAAGAAAGTGAAGGGTGGCTTACGGCTCGATGATGAGAAACTTTTCTCAAAGAGGTTCGCCAAGAACGAGCTTGTTGTGCCCGGCGACTGGGATGCCAGTTATCTTTTCGTGACTCTCGTGATGCCTCAACATGAAAAGGGGGCGATGCCGCCAAAAAATAAAGGAGAATCACTCACTGAAAAGGAAATCAGAACGGTCGCCGAGTGGATTCATGAGGGTGCCAAAATTGACGGAGGAAAAGGTAAGGCGGGTCCAGAGAATTGGCACCCCGAAAAATTGTTAAGGTTTAAAGATGGTCGTGTTGTGACCGAGCAATTTGGGGAAGCGCCAAAGGTTAAGAAGCTGGAGCCAAAGTGGGAGACATGGATCAACAAAGAGGGTAAGAAAATCACGGCCCGCTTTCACGGGTTGGTCAAAGGCAAAGTGGACTTTGAACTCAAGAACGGGAAGCGGGTTCCCTATCCGTTGGAGCAGCTTTCGAGAGAAAGTCAGCTGCGTATCCGGGCGCTAGTGGACACCCCCACAATGATGTCTGAAGATGACTAGGGTTGCAGGCCATTGCCTGATTTCTTGGTATATTCCGCTAACCTTTTGATCAAATCCCGGTGCGCGGGATTGGCTGCGATGTTTTTCTTGGGATTACCTTGGAAGTCGATAAGGGTGACGTCTTCGAGGGCTCCGGTTTGATTTTTTTTACGCCATTCGGTATAACGATAGCGGTCGGTGCGAATGCTGGTTCCAAGAACTTTCCCGACGTTTTTTTTGTTTTTGAAATACTGGCTGAAAGCTCCTTTCTTCCACGGGATTTCGGGGTTTGTCAAAACTGGCTTGAGAGATACACCGTGAAGATCTTCAGGTAATGGTAATCCGCCAAGTTCACAAAGAGTGGGGAAGAGGTCGACTAATTCGGTGAGGGCCTTGGTGCGCTGACCCTCCTTCAGGCCTGGGGCGGCAATGATGAAAGGGACTTTCGCTGCGACTTCATAGGTGGTGTGCTTACACCATTCGCCAAAGTCGCCAAGGTAAAATCCGTGATCCCCCCAGAGCACGATGATGGTCTTTTGTGAGAGTCCGGTCTTGTCTAGAGTTTTAATGAGTCGTCCAACCTGCGCATCCATGTAGCTGACCGCTGCCCGATATCCGTGAATGAGTTCGCGGGTCTTGGCATCATTAAGGGCTTTCGCCTTTTTCGAAATATCAGAGTAGTTTTTAAGCTCTCCCCAGGAGGATCCATCATAGGGAAGCCCATTGATCATTTTGTCGCGCGCGGGAACCTTGATTTTTGCACGATCGTAAAGATCCCAGTATTTAGCGGGAGCGTTGAAAGGGAGATGAGGTTTGGTGAAACCAACTGCGAGGAAGAAAGGTTTTTCGTTGGTTGCGTATTTTTCCAAGTAAGTAACAGCAGTTTTTGCTACTAGCCCATCGTGGTAGGCGTTATCGCTAACATCGCCACCATTTTCGCTGGCGGGACCGTTGGTGCGCACTCCGGTTGTCCTTTGGATTTTTGATGCTCTTTTCTTAGCCTCTATGCCGGCGGGCGAGGCGTATTGTTTTCCAATTCCGCGGGTTGGTTTTTTTGACCAACCTTGAGGGAAGTCGTCATTGGTGGCGTGGTAAATTTTTCCCAGTGAGATTGTTTCATAGCCTTGTGCTTTGAAGTGTTGGGGGAGTGAAAGAGCATCGGGGTTCATCTCCCGCATGGGGGTTTTGAAGTCCCAACATCGAGTGGTTTGTGGACGCAAGCCGGTCATCAAGCTTGCGCGTGAAGCTCCACAAACGGCAACTTGGCAATAGGTGCGTTCAAAGAGAGTGCCGCGAGCCGCAAGGCCATCAATATTGGGCGAGTGAATCTCCTTATTTCCGTAGCAACGTAGTTCAGGGCGAAGGTCATCGACCGCAATGAAGAGGATGTTGAGTTTCTGTGCGGAAAATCCTGAATCTTGGAAAAGGAAAAGGCTCAATGAGGGAAGAAGCTTTTTGAGTGGGCTCATTTTTTTGACTTGAGAGTTGAGAGGTATTCGATGATGTCGCGGATTTCACGTTTTGTGAGGATCGCGCCCATGGGAGGCATGGTGGAGATGACGGGAGTTCGTTCCTTGACGTCTTCTGATGCCACCTTGGTGATTTCACCTTCGGCATCTTTGATTTCAATGACTCCCTTCACTTCACTTTTAAAAAGTCCAGCGACCGACTGCCCATTTTTGAGAGTGAGTGAAATAGAACCGTAGCCTTCTGCAATCGTTTTTTGGGGTTCAACGATCGCCTCGAGATGGTGACCCCGTTTCTGAAGTCCAGCTGATTTGAGATTAGGTCCAATGTCGCTGCCTTTGCCATCCTTCACCTTGTGGCAGCGAATACATTGGGCCGCGAGGTGGCTCATGAAGAGGCTTTTCCCGCGATCTGCATCACCTCCTTCAAGAGTGTGAGTAAAATCGGGAGCTGGAGCATTTATTTTTCTTACGGCAGCAGCTTCTGTGAGATCGAGCTTGAGAGAGGGAGGGCATTCCTCAAACGAGGTCAAGAGCAAGTTTAGGATAGAGTCACCTTTTGCCGAGGCGAGATCGCCCCCGAGAAGCGCGAGTGCAGTTTGTTGTTCGAGAGTATTTGCTTTAGTTGAAGAGATGACGATCTCAACTCGATCGAGTGCTGATTTTGGATTGAGTTTTGCGAGGATCTTAAGTGCCTCGATACGAATTGAGTGTTCTTTTGATTCGAAGGCGGACGCAATACAAGCTGGAAGATTTTCGTTCTTCTGAGTGGCAAGTGCGCGGAGTGCTTCGATCCTGAGGGCTGGAATGGAGCTTTCGTTCTTTGCGACGGCGATAAGAGCTTTGCCGGGGATCTCGATCTTGAGCAAGCGGGCGAGAGCCATGGCCTCGCTTTGGATTTTTTGGCTGGGATCGATGAGAAGGTTGGTGAGATTTTCATAAATGGCATTTTTGGCGATTGCTGGGTCGCGATCCGATAGGGGACGGTAACGACCGACGACGCGGTCGAGTTTATCTGGCTTTGACCACTCGCTAAGGGCATTGAGGGCATTGAGGCGAAGTTCTTCGGGCGCATCCGCTCGGATGGTGTAGTCGGTAACGCGGGCGGCGGCTTCTGGGGTGCCGAGGTGGAAGTTTGAATTGATGGCACGTTTGATGAAGCCTTCGTTTTTGATCCACTGAGTTGTGGCGAGCGAGCTGGCGAGGGCAGGTATCGCCTTTGGAATGCTCCAGTCATCATGAATCGCTCGAGCGGCTTCGGCGACAACCTCTTTGGAAGTGGAGTGGAGAAAATGCCGCACTTCGGGATCAGCGCGTCGGCGGAGAGCGACAACTGCGATTTTTTGGAGCAGTTCGGACTGCTCGCCGGCCAGACTTGCGAGCATTTTGGAGGAGGCGCAACCGGTGAGGCCAGCGATGGCGGCATGTCGCTGGTAGGTGCTGCTTTCATCTGGAATGTTCCGGGCCATTTCGATGATCGCTTTGCTGCTACCCAACGCTCCGAGATTTCCAAGGGCAATTGCGGCGTGGGACCTAACTCGGGGTGATTTATCTTTGAGGCATTTCACGAGTTCATGAAAATCAAAGGAAGTGGCGCGTGGATTGGGAGCCTGATGAAGGGCAAGTTTACTGGTCAGGATTTCTCCAAAGCTTCTCGCGACCTGGCTGCGAATTTCGGGATCAGGATCGCCTAGGAGTTCGAGAATGTCTCTTTTGGGGGATTTGGTGATGCGATCGAATTGACAGAGTCCCCAGATGGCGTGAATGCGGAGGAGTTGCGGTCCGCTCTTTGCCGCTGTCCAAAGTTCTTTTCGTGCGCCTCGTTTGACCAATTCGAATTGAGCTTTAAGTCGGACTCGTTGATCGGGGTGGTTTAAGGTTGCGATGAGTTCGGTGTTCGTTGTTTTTGAAAAATCCGACTGCAGAAGTTTGGCGGTCAGGGCACGCAGAGGATGTTTTTCTTTCACGTCCCACTTCCAAATGGCTCCTTTTTTGTTGAGAGGGTAGCCGCCGCCCCAGTCGACTCCATAGAGAGCCCCATCGGGACCAAAATTGATTCCGACGATCGGAACGCCATTCCCGATTTGCATGTCGTTAACCATCTTGAAGGACGCACCATCCTGCTCGACCTGAAAGGCCCACTGTTGCCCGTTGGGAGCGCTGGTATGAAAAAAGTAATTTTGCCATTCCTCTCCGAGGGCGGTTCCGGGGTTGAAAGCGAGTCCAGCCGGTCCGTTGTTATAGAGACTGATAGGTGGGGTGATGTAGGCAGGCTGTCCTTGGTGCCATGGGATACTGAGGTTTTCATCCATCCATGGATTGAAAGATCCATTACGATACTGCCAGTTAGAACGCCAACCAGCATCCATGTGTTGGACGATGTAGACGAAGCGTTCTTTTTCGCCCGGGCGGTCGGAGTCATTATCGATTCCGAACATGTTGCCGTATTGGTCGAAGGCGATTTCCTGCACATTGCGGAGTCCACGAGCATAGACTTCAAAGTTGGACCCATCGGGGTCACAGCGAAGAACGGCACCTTGGTTGGGGTATTGGAAATGGAGCCCTTCCTTGGAGGAGGCGCCTACGCCCTTATCGCCGATCGTCCAGTAGATACGACCATCGGGGCCCACCGTGAGGCCATGCATGTCATGGCCGGCGTAGGCGAGGTGGACTCCAAAGCCGTAGGCAATGGATTGGCGCTGATCGGCTTTGCCATCGTTATTGGTGTCGCGAAGCTTCCATACATCGGGAACAATAGTGGTGTAGACATCACCATCGTGGTGAAGGACTCCGGCGGCGATCCCTCCAATTTCATCGGTGAAGCCTTCGGCGTAGATCGAGGTCTGATCGGCAAGGCCATCGCCGTTGGTGTCTTCGATGAGATGGATGCGTTCGGAAAGAAATTTAAGGTCAGCGAGATTGTGTTTTCCGTCCTGATTAAAATCTTTGACTCGTCTTCGGTTGGCGTTGCTGTTTTCAGAAGTAAAGGCCTTGTGATAGAAAGCCCGCTTTTCGTCTGGAGTTTTGAAACTCAGATCATTTGGAATCCAGTCACGGTTTTGTCGAATGTCGAGATCGTTGGCTTTGCGTCGTTGCGTCTGTGTGACGTAGGCACGCCCTTGGTTGTCGAAAGAGAGAGCAACTGGATCAGGAACGAGAAAGTCGGGCGTCCACTTCGTGAACTCTAGCGACTTGAGATTGGGCTTTTCTGCAAAGAGATTGAGGAAAAGTAGGGGGGTAATGAGCAGAAAGAAGACCGAAAATTTCATAGAAGCTAGGCGTGAAAGCTAGCACCTGAACCGCGTCATACCAACCATGGAAACTTCCCTAAATCACACGATCGTTTCCACCGTCGATGGGGATTTGGGCCCCAGTGGTGGCTGAGAAGACAGGGCCGGCAACCGTGCTGACTAGGGCGGCGACGCCGGAAGAGGTGATCTCGGTGCTGAGGAGGTTTTTTGTTTTATATTCCTGCACGGTCATACCGTAGCGCTTTGCAGATTTTTCGAGCGCTTCGTCTGTCCAGATTTCGGTGTCGAAGACGGCATCGGGGTGGAGGATGTTGACGCGCACGCCGAAAGGAGCGAGCTCGAGTGCGGCGACGCGAGCGAGTTGGGTTACGCCGGCTTTTGTTACGGAGTAGGCGGAAGCGCCAGGTCCAGGAGCGGCGAAGTTTCGTGAACCGATGATGATGATGCTGGGCTGTTTTTCGCTCTCTTTGAGGGCTGGGATGGAGAATTTCAGGAAACGTTGAGTCGCAGTTAGGTTAATTCGGAGATGAAGATCCCAGCTATCTTCTTCGGCATCGATGTATTCGCCGGATTTAAAGATGCCGGCGTTAGCGACAATGATGTCGAGTCCACCGTGGGTGGCGATGGTTTTTTCGACGGCAGCCTTGAGGGCGGCATCATCGGTAATGTCGCAGACGGCTCCGGAAAGTCGTTCGCCAGTAAGATTGGCGACAACGTCGGGGTTGATGTCTAGACCGACGACGGTGGCGCCGTCATTGCGAAGACGTTCGGCAGTGGCGCGGCCGATTCCTCCGCAGGCTCCGGTGACGATGGCGACTTTGTTGGCGTGGATTTGTTCAGACATAGAGTGAGTTAGAAGTTCGAATTAATCAGGATGAACGTTTGTGGCGGGGCCTAGAAGGTGAGTTTTTAGCTACCCTTGGGTTAGGGCGTTATTGAAAAAGGCAAGGTTTTTAACCGGGTCTTCCTTGTTGAAGATGGCGGATCCGGAGACGACAAAGTGGGGCTTCATTGCCGCAATTTGCGGGATAGTGGTCTGATTGACACCGCCGTCGATGCAGATAAGGAGTTCAGGTTTCCACTCAAGGAGGGTTTTAATTTTGGCGGGAATGTCATCAAGGAAGAGTTCTTTGCCAGAGTAGGGGCCAACACCAAGGAGTAGAACGTAGTCAATCTGATCGAGGTAGTTTTTTATGAAGCTGGGGGAGGTGCCGGGATTCAGAGAGACGCCACGGAGGATGTTTTCGTGTGTGGAAATACGAGAGAGAGTATCATCGATATGGGCCGTGTATTCTACGGAGAAGGAGATGAGATCTGCCCCGGCTTTTGCAAAGGAATCGATGTGTTGTTTTGGTTTGTTGATGAGGAGATGAACATCCTTGAGGAGGTCGGTCTTGAGTCCGGCGACGAATGGGGAGCCAACAGTGATATTGGGCCAGATATTGCCGTCCATGACATCGAAGTGAAGGAGATTGACGTCGTTTTCCTTCAGAATTTGGAGAGCTGCGTTTTGGTTTCCCATATCAGCGCTAAGGGTGGCGACGGAGAGTTGTGGGCGAGAGCGGATGAGGTCGATTTTTTCGGCGCGTGTCATGTTTAGAAGGAGTTGGGGGTGGGAAATTGAGGAATACGTTCTGGGCTAAGTTGGTTTAACCCATTGGGGCTGAAAACCCCGGGCCTTTGTTGAAAGACCCAGGGTTTGAAAGTTGGCCTGACAGCTGGATTGCCTAAAGGGCACACCAACCGTCGCGGCGGCTAGCCGGCATTGTAGATTTCGATCGCTTCGGCAGGTTTGGCTCCGTTGTGGACGACTTCCTTGACCGCTCTCATCATGGCGAGAGGCTTGTCGGATTGGAAAACATTACGGCCCATGTCGACTCCCGAGGCTCCGCACTGGATGGCGTTATAGCAGAGTTCGAGAGCTTCCAGCTCAGGGAGTTTCTTGCCTCCAGCGATGACGACTGGGACGGGGCAGGCTGCCACGACGTTTTCGAAGCCTTCGGTGTAGTATGTCTTGACGATGGATGCTCCGTTCTCGGCACAGACGCGGGAAGCGAGACCGAAGTATCGAGAGTCACGAGCCATGTCTTTACCAACTGCGGTCACGCCCATGACGGGGATTCCGTATTTGTTGCCGATGTCGACAAGTTTAGAGAAGTTGGCAACTGTTGAAGCTTCGGTGTCGGCGTCGCCGATGGCGAGCATAGCGGCCATAGCGGAAGCATTCATCGAGATCGCATCCTGCTCTGAGATGAGAACATTGTGGTTCATCTCGGTTAGGATCGTAGTGCCAGAATCAGTGCGGAGACAAATTGGTTTAGTGTTCTCGGCGGGGATACTGGTGCGAAGCATGCCGCGGCACCCCATGAGGCAGTCGGCTTCTTCGGCAAGAGGAGCAATATTGAGGTCAATCCGCTCAAGACCGGATGTCGGTCCCATGAGGAATCCGTGGTCAAAAGCGAGCATTACGGTGCGTCCGGACTTGCGGTTGAAGATACGGGACATGCGGTTTTTGATGCCCCATGACGCGCTGTTCATTCCCTTAAGGTAGAATGAAGAGGTGTCGGCGGGTGTGTTGAGTCCGAAGTTATCTCCGTCTCTGATGTCGTCTAGGTCAGCCATGG
>JAKMGP010000191.1 GCA_022424905.1 Akkermansiaceae bacterium
GAACAGGAATTAAGTGATTTCTTTGCGTATCTGCGAAGTCCACAGCCGCTGAATCTTCAAAAAAAGTGAGCCTATTGCTTTTTTTGTTTCTTTCCATGCGGAGCTTGCTTCCGGTCTTTATCAATCAATTCACGGTTGAAGATCTTTCCGGGATGAATCGGTTGGTGTGACGATTTTGCGATTGCGATGAGTCGATTGAGAATATCTGGTTGGGATTTTGAGAGGTCGTTGTTTTCTTCGAGATCTTTGGACAGGTCAAAGAGTTTCCACTTTCCCTTTTTTGCTTGGTAAGCTTTCCAGTTTTTCATGCGGACAGCTGTTTGACCGAGATACTCCCAATAAAGGGAGTCGTGAGTTTTTTGTGGGGTTTGAGCCTTGAGAGTGGGAACGAAAGAGACTCCATCAGTTTTGGGGCACTCTGCGCCAGCAAGCTCGGCTAACGTCGGCATAATATCTGGAAAGTAACACAGGTGATCGGTCACGTCGCCTGCCTTGATCTTATGAGGCCAACGAGCGAGGAAGGGGACTTTGAGGCCTCCTTCATAAAGGGATCCCTTACCGGCGCGAAAGCGTTTGCCAGTTTTACGATTGAAGTTGGGGCCGAAGAATCCATGCGGCCGATCTGGGGTTTTAAAGTAGGCTTGGCCTCCATTGTCTCCGCAGAGGAAAATGAGAGTGTTGTCATCAATTTTGAGTTCCTTAAGGAGGGAGATGATCTCTCCCAGCTGTCGGTCGACCATGTGCATGAAGGCTGCATAGACCCGTGCATCACGCTTCGTTCGCTGGCCAGCCTTCCAGGGTTTGTCCTTGAAGAGTTGCCAAGAAGGATCGTCCTCATCGATACCCCAGAGCCCGTGTGGCGGGGTCCATGGGAGGTAGCAGAAGAAGGGCCTGTCGTGGTGCTTTTCGATGAAGCCTAAAGACTCCTTGAAGATTTCGGTCTGAGCGTGGGTTTTCCCTTCGTAAAAGCTTGTGCTGTCATTGCCTTGCAATGGCACTTCCTCACTATTTCTAATGAGGTATTGCGGGTAAAAAGTGTGAGCATGAACCTGATCATAGTATCCAAAGAATTGGTCAAACCCATGATTTTCAGGGACTCCACTGGTTCCACGACCACCAATCCCCCACTTGCCAAAGCCTCCGGTGGCATAGCCCTGTGGTTTAAGCATGCTTGCTAGGGTGGGCTCATTCGCACGGATAGGAGCAAATCCATTATTGGATCGCATCGAGGTGTGACCCGAATGGAGTCCGGTGAGAAGGACACAACGAGTTGGGCCGCATACCGGGGCTCCTGCGTAGGCATTGGTGAAACGCATTCCTTCACTTGCGAAACGATCAATGTTTGGAGTCAGCAATTCTGGATGTCCCATGTGACCGGACTCGAAGTATCCCCATTCATCAAGCATGAGGTAAATGATATTTGGCTTCTTCTCATCGCTGAGTGCAGTCGAGAAGAGCGCGAAAAGAATCGGAAGAATTTTCATCTTCATCAGAGGAGTGGGATTACTTGTGATTTGTTTTAGCTTTCTTACGAGTGGCTTGATTCCGCTTCTTTTGCCAAGCGGGGGTGTGGATAAGACCTTTGAAGACTGGGTCGATATTAGACTTGTTCCAATTCTCCCAAAGCATCTTTAATCGGGAGATTTCCTCCGGGGATTGATCGCGGATGTTTTTAGTTTCTCCTATATCCTCGCGAAGGTCATACAGGCCGGTGAATGCTTTTTTTTCATAGGTCACCAGCTTGTGGTTGCCACTACGAATGGCTGTTGATCCTGAGTCAAACTTGCGAAGAAAAATCCCTTGATGAGGTGCCCCCTCTTTTTTTCCGGTTAAGAAAGGGATGAGATTCACGCCGTCAAGCGGTCGATCATTGGAGATTGGTGCTCCTGCTCTCGCTGCGATCGTGGCCATAATATCGAGCGAAACGACGGGGTGGTCATATTCTGTTCCTTTCGGAAGTCTAAGTGGCCATTGGACTGCGAAAGGGACTCTCCAACCACCTTCCCAAGCATCGCCTTTGTTTCCTCGAAGGGGGGCATTGTTAGAGCCATTTTTGGTACTGGGGCCTCCATTGTCCGAGAGAAAAAAAACGATGGTATTTTGATTAATCTGGTTCTTTGTTAAGGAGCTAAGGACGCGCCCTACGCCATCATCGACAGCACTGACCATAGCGGCATAGGTTCTGCGTTTCCCTTCTTTAAGGTTGATAAAGCGATCGAGATACTTCTGCGGTGCTTGGAGCGGAGTGTGTGGCGCGTTGTAGGAGAGGAATAAGAAGAACGGCTTGTTATGATTCCGCTCGATAAAGCTGACCGCTTCGTCGGAAAAATCATCAGTAAGGTACTTTCGAGGGGGAACCGCCTTGTGGTCTTTGAGAATCCAGGTGCGGTAGCTCTGGGGTTCATCCTTTGCCGCATAGCTGTCCTCGATATTGAGCATCTCGGGCATGTATTGATGCCCCCCTCCAAGGTGCCCGTAAAACTCTTGAAAACCCCGCTTGAGAGGGTGGTGTTTTTTTGTGGCACCAAGATGCCATTTTCCAATCACCCCAGAATAATAGCCGACTTTCCGAAGGGCTGAAGCGATCGTATCTTCGCCCAAGGGGAGTCCCATATTTTCGTCCTGAGTGCGATATTGTGGGTTTCGCTCGAAGCCGAATCGCTGCCCGTATCGGCCGGTCATGAAAGCGGCCCGGCTCGGTCCGCAAACCGAATAGGCAACATAGCCTGAGGTGAACTTGACCCCATTGGAAGCAATCGAGTCGATGTGTGGTGTAGGAATGTCCTTACACCCATTAAATCCCACGTCAGCATAACCCATGTCGTCTGTCATAATGACAATCAAGTTAGGTTTCTCTTGGCCTGTGATAGCCAGGGTTAGAGAGAAGAGGGCGAAGAAAATCTTCATAGATCGTCTATTTTTTAAGTTGAGATTTTTTGTGTGCTTGCAGTTCTGGCCACGTGAGTTTCCCATCTTGATCGGAATCAGCACTTGGATGCTTCTTGAAATAACGATCTTTCCAAATCTCGGCATCTTTCTTGGTGGGCTTGGGCGGAGGAATGGAGGTAGGTATTCTTGCGAGCATCGCTTCCCGGTATGCTTTTAGAGCTTTTTGGTGATCGGGATTAAGGGCAAGATTATGCCATTCATGGGGGTCATCTTTGACGTCATAAAGCTCTTCTTTGCCATTTTCGTATCGGATATAGCGCCAATTTCGATCGCGAAGAGCATAGTTTTGCTTTGCGGGGTCGTAGTAGTTTGCCCATTTATACATGGCTGTGAGGACGGCATCTGGCCCAGACCATTTCCCAGCGGGATTCAGCAAAAGAGGTTTGAGCGAATGTCCATCGAGTGGCCGACCTTTCGCGGATTTTCTTGTTTCTTTTGAGAGGCCACAAAGATCAATGAGGGTTGGGTAAAGGTCGATTAGGCTGACTGGTTTTTGGCACGTTTTGGCCTGAGCTAAATTCGGGCCGGCTATGACAAGAGGGACCCGTGTGCTTTCTTGCCAGAGAGAGTTTTTGTAGAGGTAATCTTTTTCACCCATCCCCCATCCGTGGTCTGAAGTTAAAAGAATGATGGTATTATCGTTAAGGGGTGAGCCTTCAATCGTATCAAGAATATCGCCAATGAGGTCATCGACAGAGGCAACTGAGGCGAGGTAGGCTTGGATAAATTTCTTGAGAGCGAGTTCGCGCTTTCCACCAAAAGAAGCAATCAAGGTGTCATAAATCTTTGATCCTCGATCACCACTTCGATCATCTTCCACAGAACTGACGGTTTGTTTAAAGGTGTCCTTAACGTCTCCTCTTTTTATGACGGGAAGTTCGATGGATTCGAGTGGGAAGAGGTCAAAATATTTTTGAGGGACAATGAGCGGAGTGTGTGGACGAATGAATCCAACTCCCATAAGGAAGGGCTTATCCGTGGTAGCGAGTTTTTTAAGATTTTCAACAGCCCATTTTCCATTGAGTTCATCGGCAGTGAGATCGCGATCGTCCTCTGATTCGTAGCGAAAATCTTTCATGCGCTTCCAGTTTCCGGATTTCCAAGAAAAGGGAGCCATCACCTTCCGCAGTGGTCCAAATGAACCATCGATGGCTTCGAAATCGTCTCGGAATGGAGCCGGGACATCAGGGTGCGCAATATTTTTTCCCTTACGGTGGGCGAGAGGGCTGTAGTCCGCATCATTCTGGTAGTGAATCCACTCTTGGCGTTCGCCATTGTGCATGATTTTCCCAGTTCCGAGGGTGTGGTAGCCATTCTTCCGGAAGTGGTCCATCAAGGTTCTCGAGTTCTTTATGATCTCGTTATCTCGCCACTTTTCAAAGCCGTAGAGCTGCGAGGTGTGAGGATATAGGCCCGTGATGAAACTGGCTCTTGAGGGGTTGCAGATTGGAATGTTGCAGTGCGCTTGAGTGAACGAGACTCCGCGCTCCATAAGACGCCTCATATGGGGTGTTTTTGCCTGAGGATGGCCTCCAAGCGTTTCAACGTAATCGTTGAGATCATCGCAGATAATGAGGACAACATTTGGGCTTTTCGAACCCTCAACCTGAAGCAGTAAAAATAGAGATAGGAGAAAAAATCTGAGCATGGGTAACACCTGGACTAAACACTGTTCGGCTAAGCGAAAGCGAAGAAAAAATTTTTTCTTTTAGCAGGGTTGTTGTTGAATTGGCTGGGTTAGAAACCGAATAGGGGCCTATCCACTGCGTGGTGTTTTTGTATTTGGAAAACGAGCGATGGATTTTGCTGAGAATCAGAGTCCTGATGAGCTTATATTCAAAGACTATGATTCTGACTTGTTGGTTAGGATGTAAAAAGGCAAGCTGCCAAAATCGTATGAGGGCGCGCCAAACTTTCTTTCTTTTCCTAGCGATCCTTCTTAGCCCGCTGGCGATTTCTCAAGAATTGATTCCACCTGTTTCGAAAGTGGGAGAGGGCCCATTAGTGGAGGCGCGTCAGATTTTTTCTCTCTCTAAAAACCCAACTTCATCCTGCCATGCTTCCACAATTGTCGAGACACCTGGAGGTTTGGTGGCGGCTTGGTTTGGGGGCCCCCATGAGGGCCATCGAGATGTTGGGATTTGGATCTCCCGATATAGAAACGGAAAGTGGAGTGTTCCTGTAGAGGTTGTGAACGGGGTGCAAAGCCGCGCGAAACGATATCCCTGCTGGAATCCGGTGCTTTTTCAGCCTGAGAATGGTCCTCTTGTCCTTTTCTATAAAGTTGGCCCCAGTCCTAGTTCTTGGTGGGGAATGATGACGACTTCAACCGATCACGGTAAAACCTGGTCGTGGCCTACTAAACTTGGGGAGAACCCGCTGATCGGGCACCTCCTAGGCCCGGTGAAAAACAAGCCGCTTGAGCTTAAAGACGGATCGATTCTCTGCCCTTCCAGCAGCGAAAAGGGAGACAAGTGGCGAGTGCACTTTGAGATTACTCGTGACCTCGGAAAAACATGGAAAGTTATCGGGCCGATCAACGATGGAATCGAGTTCGATGCCATCCAACCTAGTCTTCTCATTCAGAAAAATAAGAGCCTTCAAATCTTATGTCGAAGCCGCCAAAATGTGGTTACTCAGAGCAGGTCTTTAGACGGTGGCAAAACGTGGGGTCCGATGGTGGCGACTTCTTTGCCAAATCCTAATGCAGGAACGGACGCATTGACTCTTGCCGATGGCAGACATCTCATCGTCTATAATCACACTACGCGTAAGTCTCCAGTGCCTGGCCGGCGTATGCTTAACGTCGCAATTTCTGAAGATGGAACGATTTGGGCGCCCGTGGTAACTCTTGAAAAAACTTCACAAGCTGAAAATTCCGATCGTTCTGTCGAGTATTCGTATCCTGCAGTGATTCAGACCAAAGATGGAAAGATTCACATCAGCTACACTTTCCATCGCAAAGGTGTTAAGCATGTCATCCTTGACCCAGAAAATCTTTAAGACACTTCCCAAAAAATACCATGAGCACCCATCAAATACATTCGAAGTCCACTCGACGTAAATTCCTTACTCAAGCGACATCGTCCGCTTTTGGATTTACTTTTATTCCTGCTTACCTCACGAGCGCACGAGCCCAGAATAACCCCCAACGTCCTCCGAGTCAGCGAATCAACTTAGGCTGTATTGGAGCAGGAGGAAGAGGGGCCAGCGTAGTCTCTGGAATATGCCGGAAAGGTAATGCGACCCCGGTTGCGATTTGTGATGTTGACCACAATCGGGCGGCTGGAATCATCAGGGGAAACCCGAAAGCTAAGCTTTTCCACGATTTCCGTGAGATGTTTGATCAGATGGGTGGAGATATTGACGCAGTCTCTGTGGCAACTCCCGACCATACTCACTTTACGGCGGCTATTCAGGCAATGTCATTGGGTAAGCACGTTTATGTGGAGAAGCCGCTGACGCATACCTTTGAGGAGGCAGCGATACTCATGCGAGGTGAGAAGAAATTTAAAGTGGTGACCCAGATGGGAAACCAGGGCCATACCTCCGGCGGATCGGAGCAATTCAAGCGCATGCTTGCAGGTGGAGTGGTCAATGATGTCGTGAAGGTTGAGGCTTGGAAAAGTGCTTCGCTCTGGTTCATGGACAAGAAAAAGCGAATCAAGGGTTACCCAAAGGCTCAGCCCATTCCAGAATCGCTAAAGTCGTGGGATCTCTGGTGCGGGCCACAGGAAATGAAGGAATTCAGCTCGATGTTTCATCCTTTTGATTGGCGTGGGTTCCATCTTTATGGCGGCGGTATGTTCGGAGATTGGGGATGCCATATTATCGACTTTATCCATCACTACCTTGATCTTGGGCTACCTTCTAAAATCTCGCCCAAAGCACTCGGTGACTATAACAAGATCAGCTTTCCGCTAAGCTCGCATATTGAGTTGGACTTCCCGTCTCGTGGTGAGAACAAGCCGGCAGTACATCTTGTTTGGAAGGCCGGAGGCGATCACGCATCATCAATCGATAAAAAATATCTCGGAGGAAAGAAAGCTCCAGGGCTTGGAGGAGCTGGGACTCTCCTTCATCGCAAGCAGGAGGACTATCTAGTCCATCGGAATTCCCACAGTGGATCGTCCAAATTGATCTCGGCTAACAAGCATGATGAGCTCAAGGAAGCTCTGAACAATAAAGGGCCCGCAAACGATCATATGGAGTCCTTTACTCAAGCATGTATGGGTCATGGTAAAACTGAATCTCCTTTCAGTGTGTCAGGAGCACTTACTCAAGTTTTGAATCTAGGCATGATTGCGGAATATCTTAACACCGACCTAAATTTTGATCGCAAGAACCAGAAGTTCATCGGTAACAAGGTGGCTAATACGCTCCTTTCTGGCCCTGCTCCAAGAAAGGAATGGGCTGACCATTATAAGCTGGCTTAGCCGAGAATTTCGAGGTGGAGGATGGATTCCGGATTTACACTCGCTCTAGGGTGCCGGTAATTCCTGCAAAGGAATTCGCCTCTACCCCGAGTCTCTGTAAGATGGTGGTAAAGAGTTTGGAGAGTGGGAGTTCTTCAACCTCCACCTTACCCCGCCATCCGCTGTCGCTCACAATTCCGGCGCCGGCTTGGTTGTCCTCATTGCCTTTGCCGAATTTGAGATAACGACCATTCTCGAAGCCTAGGTTTTTTCCGCCTGCAGATATGATGGGGTAGTTGCGGGAGAGGTGGAAACTGCTGGACGCGGAACCATGCATTGCAAAGGTGTTGTCGAGGATGTTTCCTTGCCCGTTTGGCTCTTTTGTGTCCTTCAGTTTCTGGATAAAACGGCCAAATTCTTCTGCTTGGTAGCGGTTGTAGGTTCCCAGATTCTCCCAGCCTTTGGGTTTTTTGACGGCGTGCGTTAGGGCATGAGCATTTCCTAAGCCAACGGCCGTTGAGAGAAGGTTATGAGGGCCACCGCCATTTTCGCGACCCAGCTGGAAGGTCGCAACGCGGGTCGAATCACTCAAGAAGGAGAGATAAATCAGCTCATACATCGTCTCGAAGTAAAGCTGCGCCTCCTTTGGTCCAGCTTCCAGAGTTAGATTGCTGGTGTCCACCTTGGGAATCGGGTTGTCGATCCATTGACGGGCTTTCTCTAACTTCACTTCAGTATCGCGAACGGCATCAAGATACTGCTCTAGGGTCCCTTGATCGTGTCGAGAGAGCTTCCGTCCCAACGAACGGGTGTTAGCAATAAGAAGATCTAGGGCGCTTTTGCTTCGGGCCAATTTTGCCGCTGCTTCTTTGCCGCTTGTGACAAAGAGCATGTCAAAAATCTGCTTAGGGTGATTCAAGGCAGGGATGGGACGTCCGCTCCGATTATAGGATTGGGTCTGGGCTCCTCTTGGGCCGCCAACCCCTCCGTTGGTCGACATTACCAACGAGGAATGACGTGTGAATCGTCCTATTTGTTCGGCATAAACTTGGTCAATTGAGATCGAGTTTTTGTAGGGTCCATGTCCGCCTATGTCTGCGCCGGTCAGATATTGGTCGGCATTGGAATGACCGTGAACCGTCCTAGCTGCCGGATGGGAGAGTCCCGAGTAGATCGTGATTTCTTTCCGCAAGGGCTCGAGCACATCGAGCACTTTGGTGAGCTTAAAATTTCTTTCGCCACCCCGGGGAAACCAACTCCAATCCTTCCAGGCTGGATCTTCTTTGACTGGAAGACCGACCCCATCGGGATGATAAACACTGAGAAAGCGCTTGGGAGCAGGGTCCGGATTTGAGTCATCTGCCGCAAAGGTCTCTAGCCACGGCAAGCCAAGGGCAATGCCTGTTCCTCGAAGAAAACTTCGGCGATTCATGTCAGCGGGTTTGGTTATCATCCGGCTTTTGGTCACTACTTAGAATTAAAGATACTACTAAAAATGATCAAGTGTATCAAATCTCGTAGACGATCTTCCTTTTTTCGAAATTTGACCGTCAGGGCTTCGATTTCAGCATGGTCACTAAAAGTTAGTGGACGCCCAAGGGCATAAGAAGTCATTTTGTGAACCATTGCTCTCGCAAATTGGTCCTGACGCTCCGCCAGCAGATAGCGCTTCAGGCCTTCCATCCCAGCTAATTCTTGTTTGTTGAACAAGGCTGAGGTCGCATCAATTGGTTTATTTTTGATTTTGGTCCGGTAGACGCCCAAGGCGTCATAGTTTTCAAAGGCAATTCCCCAAGGGTCGATTTTAGCATGGCATGAAATGCAGGCTGCTTTATTGCGGTGATCCTCGATGCGCTCCTTGAGCGTCATTTCGAGGATTTTTGGATCGGTCAAATCGACCTCCGGAACATTTGGTGGCGCGGGCGGTGGCGGGTCATCGAGAATTCGTTCAAGCATCCAGATTCCGCGTTTGAGTGGGTGAGAATCCTTGCCGTCGGAATTCATAGTGAGGATTGCAGCATTTGTCAGAATTCCGCCGCGATTGGTGTTGGGTTCGATTGAAACTTTGCGAAATTGAGGGCCATAAATATCGCGAATTTGGTAATGTGCAGCCATCCGTTCATTCAACATAGCATAGTCCGAGTGAAGGAAGTCCATTAGGCTCCGGTTGTTGTTAAGGACGTATTTAAAAAAGGCAATGGGCTCTTCTTGCATGGCTTCCATTAGTGCGCTGTCGGTCACATGGACTACGCTTTTAAGTCCATCCAAACCAAGCCATTGCTCAACGAAATGTCTGGAGAATCGTGCGGATCGTGGATCGGCCAACATGCGTGTGATCTGAGCTTCAAGAACTCTGGGGTCCCTCAGTCTTCCTTTCTTCGCGAGGCCTCTAAGTTCTTTGTCTGGTATGCTGGACCAAAGAAAAAAGGAAAGCCGGCTGGCTAATTCGATTTCGCTAATTGTCGAGGAATCCCCTTGTGTCAGATAAAGAAATTCTGGTGTTGCAAGGACCGTTGCCAGCACCTCAATCATCGCTTCCTCCATCGTCGAAAACTCAGGGCGATATTTCATGAACAACGTGACGAAGGGAGTCACTTCATTTAAGCTTACGGGGCGCCGCCACGCTCGTTCCATGAATCGGCTTAAGACCTCACGAGCATATTCTACCTCTTCGTTTTTATTCGGGCTTTCAAAGAAAATATCACGATGGGTTTGGGGTGGCCATTGTTCAAAAAAGGGTGCGCTAATTTCGATAAAATCAAGAGTGATACTGAGCGGTTCCTTCCCCCGAGTTTTTGACTGACATTCAATGGTTAGAAATTCGTCGCGTCTCGGGAATGTTTCCTTGTTGTTTCGGAATGGGTTTCGCTGGATTTCACTGAGAGGAATATCTAGGTGGATTAGTTGTGGGTCAGTCAGCGATCCTGTCACCGGAATCGCGCGTTTGCTGATGACCTCGGAAAAGTTGGCATTGTTGCTTGTATGAGCGCTAAAAACAAAACGGAGGCTCGCAAATTCATCAACCTTCATCGTTGAGCGTCTGGCCCGGAGTGTGATGCGCATCGTGCCTTGATCGGGAAGGTGATTACTCAGATTGAATTTCACGGAGCGGTTCCTTTGGTCAAAAATGACGGTTTCTGGAGGAGCCTGACCTTTTTTTGTTTTTTGGGTGAGGATGTGAGTTTTGCTAACCTGGTCGCGATCAAGGGTCGATGAAGCTTCGTCTGAATTTGGAAGCTGATAGACGATAGTCTTAGCTTGCTCACCGACCACGGTGGTGTGTTCAAGCGCTTTGAGCGCTATTTCACGATAAGTCTCAAACTGCATCGCAGACATTTGCAGCGTTTCTGCACTGTTTTTGAATCCATCTTTTGAATTAGCTTCAGGAGGAAGGTTTCCAGAGAGTGAGTAGGAGAGTCCAAGCAGATCTTGCAAAGCATAATCGTATTCATATCGCGTCATGCGACGAAACGATGAATGTTCACCCTTATTACGCCGTTCTGTTGAAGCTTTCTGAATTTCAGAACTTAACC
>JAKMGP010000194.1 GCA_022424905.1 Akkermansiaceae bacterium
AGTAGGAGAGTCCAAGCAGATCTTGCAAAGCATAATCGTATTCATATCGCGTCATGCGACGAAACGATGAATGTTCACCCTTATTACGCCGTTCTGTTGAAGCTTTCTGAATTTCAGAACTTAACCATTCTGTGACCTTGCTAGTTTCTCGGCCAGTCAGTTTTACCTCGGCATCTTCAGGAGGCATCTCGTCATTGCTTAGGGCATCGAGAACCTCTAGCCACCAATCGATGTCACCTCCCTCGATGAGATTGGGATCGAGGGAATCGATCCGAAATTTTCCTTTGGCTTTTTTGGGACCATGGCACTGAACACAGGTCTTGGTGAGAATCGGTGAAATATGCTTCTTGAAGTCTGCGAGATTGGCAGATGGTTTTCCGTTCGCCGCTGTGATCGCTTGTTTTTTTGCCAAGAGTGCTGAGTTCGCGCGCCCGATGGTCCGGGTTTCTTCCAAGGAGGGAGGGTTTCCCGATGGCGATGATTTCTGAGCGTTACAAAAAATGGTCGATGCCAAGAGGCAAAAGACAGTTCTGCCAAACTGGGTTTTGGGAAGAGTGGGGAATATATTCATTGTAGCTTCTATGCCTATGCAAAGCGGACCATGGCGTTATCTACTGCTGGCTAATACTGTGATCTATCGGCCAAATTTGATGAGAGGAAGAATGTCTCTTTTTAAGAGTGGTGAGAGAAAGGGCTCGCTAGAGCGATAATACGCTATCTCACGATAGTATTTGCTTTAAGGTAATGTATTACTCCACGATTTTACTTATGATTACTTTTTCAAAACGATTTCTCGCTGCTGGAAGCCTTTTGTTCGCTAATTTCATGGGGCTGCTGGTCGCGGACGAAGTCAAGCAAGCGCGGGCCGAATATCCGGGTGGATTTTCGCGGCCCCCTTCGCAGGGGAAGGATTACAATACTTGGAAGGATGCCCAGGGCCCGGATGTGGGAGTGGGAAAAATTGACCTGAAACGTCTGCCTTCCCGGGTCGATAATTCCACTCGCGAGCAGTTCCCTCCAATTTATAAACAGAGGTGGGGGACATGTGGTCAGTTCGCAGCGATAGGATCTATCTTTACCTATGAGATGAATGTTTTAAATGGGACTGCGGCAGACTCTGATGCAACCCGCTTTCCGGCTCACTTCTCGTGGAATATGATGAATCGAGCGGAGAACGTGGGATCCGAGGCCTATCATGGTTGGGAGGTTGCTAAGCGAATCGGTATTCCCACTGCCAAATCTTACGGTGGCGTTCGCTTGAATAAAATCGGCGTCTGGCCAAACGGTTATCAGATCTGGCGCGAGGCTATGGAGTATCGTGTGTCGGGTTATCGTTACTCGCCTGCTAATACTGTGGATCAGTTAAATGAGGCGCGGGGATGGCTGTTTGATCGAAATCAACAAAAGGTAGGAAAGAAAATGATTGGGGGAATTTTTGCCCTAGATGGGCGAATGGGGGAATTGAAAAAGGTCACTAAGACGATTCCGGAAGGGGAGTATGCGGCTGGAGATGATGTGTGGGTCCGCTGGGGGCCGAGTGGCTACGGGCACGGAATCACCTGTGTGGGATACGATGATCAAGTCGGTTATGATGTGAATGGTGATGGCAAGATTACCAATGACCTTGACCTTAATGATGATGGTAAAGTGACTCTCGCTGACTGGGAACGGGGAGCCTATATCGTCGTTAATTCATGGGGAGAAAATTGGTCGAAAGATGGAAAGATCTTTCTTCTCTACAGCGCGATGATTGATCCCACGTGGAAACGTGGGAACTACCTCGGCCGGGCAGAAGTGACTCGCTATCTTCCCAGCAGAACTCTTAGGTTGAAGCTCGCTTGTAGCGATCGGACAGATCTCCGAATGACCATTGGTATCGCCCGTGATAAAGACGCTAGCGCTCCTGAGCACGAATTTGCACCAGAAGCCTTCAATGGCTGGCCTCTCTTCCGCGGGGGGAACGCGGGACATGTTCCTATCGCGGGTCCGGAAGACAAAACTCCGATCGAGGTCGGGATTGATCTTACTCCTCTCATCGAGAAATTGGGCCCAGCAAAAGACGGCGAAGGTAAAATCTTTCTCAGGCTCACGCGCGCCGACGAGAGTGAGGCCGTCGGTGTGCTGCACGAATGTGCCGTCCGAAGTTATGACTCCAAAGGAAACTTTATTGGCGAATCAGAATTAACGATTAAGGATGGAAATTTTGGCAAATCACTCCTCATGATTGAGACCCTCATTAAGGGGCTTACACGTAAGTAGAGGAGGCCTCAGCTATTCAGCTAACGTTGTTTCTGAATCACCAGTTCTAGGTTTTTCTTGGCAACTTGGTTGTCAGGGTCGAGCTCCAAGGCCATGCGGAATTGCGCTTCAGCCTCGTTGAATTTCCTTATCTCCTCGAACTTCGGGCTCTACCCCCTCCAAATAGAGAAATTGGCTCTAAAAAAATTTCCTTTAGGAAAGATTGTGGGTCTCTAAGCGTAAATTCTTAGCATGAAAGTGGGTCCGATCGTTTTAATCGCCAACTTTTTTGGGGTTTTTTTGGCAGTTGCGGTCGACACGGCAACGCCGAACGCCGAACAACTCGAATTCTTCGAGAATAAAGTGCGGCCGCTTCTCGCCGACAAGTGTTATCGGTGTCACTCTGCCAAGGCAGAGGGAAAGGGAAAATTGAAAGCAGGGCTTTTGCTCGATTCACGGGCTGGGCTCCTGAAGGGAGGGGATTCAGGATCCGCTCTCACACCGGGAGATCCCTCGAAGAGCTTTCTCGTCGAAGCGGTGAATTACCGCAACGAAGACATGGAGATGCCGCCGAAGGGAAAATTAAAGGAGGAACAAATCAAAATCCTGACTGACTGGGTGAAAATGGGTGCTCCTTGGCCCGGGGCGGACAC
>JAKMGP010000224.1 GCA_022424905.1 Akkermansiaceae bacterium
TTGCGGGCTTCCCGTAGTTCCTCCGCCCCGCCAACCCACTTTAAGACCATGGATATCATCAGCAAGATCGAGAAAGAGCAAATGAAGTCAGACGTTACCGACTTCAATGTCGGTGATACCGTCAAGGTCCATAATCGCGTGGTCGAAGGTGGCAAAGAGCGTATCCAGATGTTCCAAGGCATTGTTTTGGCCAAGTCTGGGAGTGGCCTCAACTCTGCTTTCACCGTCCGTAAGATTTCCTACGGGACAGGCGTTGAGCGTGTCTATTGCGTCCACAGCCCACGAATCGACAAGGTAGAGGTCATCTCACGCGGCAAAGTTCGTCGTGCCAAGCTTCATTATCTTCGTGATCGTGTGGGTAAGCGTGCCATCCAGGTGAAGGCAGCAGACTGATCACACGAATCCAGCGAAACTCCTTAAACCGCAGTAAGAGTTTTCTCGCTGCGGTTTTTTTGCGCTTCACCTACGCCCTCCCGTCTCCCACTCTGGAAGCCTGTGCGAATCCACTGGGCATTTGTCGTTTTTGCAGTGATCGGGACCATCCTTCTCACGTGGTATCTGCGTACAAAGAACATGGACTTCCTGACCCCCTCAGGTCTAGAAATCGTAGAAACTGAAGAAACTTCAGATTTGATCGACCTATCTGTCGTGCTGCAGCCGAAAATCAAGGATCAGCCGAAAATCAATAGGGCCATTCAGCAACCAAAGGACCCGGACAAAATTACGCCGCCTAAGGTAAAAGAAATCACCGAATTTGAACTGGGCGATTTAGTCGCTAGCCCGGGATTAGATGCCTACCAAAACTTCGCCCGCAGAGAATCGCCCGACCGTCTTTTTGAGCTTTCGTCTGCCCTCCGAGCTCGAGGTGAATTCCAACGCGCCCTCTTAGCCTTCGAAAGAGTCATAGACACAAGTGAGGCTGATCCCAACTCCCGAGCAGAGGCGGCGCAGGGAATCGCTGCTCTCACAAAAAACCTCCCAAATTGGAATATCGATCCTAGCAACGAGATAATTCTCAACCTACACCTTGGAATGGCTCAAAAGCCATCTGATCACTTGCGAGATGTTCTTCGAGAAGTTGCAACCCGAATTCGTGGAGCCTCGGGTGACCAGCTCAACATTATCCCTACAATTGACAGCAGCGATAATTCCGATTCCCCCACTAACAACCCTATTGCTCTTTGGCTCTCGGCCTCCGGCGATAACACAACTTCTTCTGCAGTCATTACTATTCGACTTGCAAAGAAGAATGAGGAGCATCTCGAGGAGATATCGTTGGCGGTCTTCAAAACCATTCGGAGTCACCTCATCCAATTTGGGTATCCACCAGCTTCTGAAAACCTTAAGAAGGGAGAAGATTATCTTTCTCGGCAAATCACTCGCTTGATGTGGAGGGATTTTGCGCAATCACTTCATTCCCCACAAAACAATCCAAATACCGCTGGGGAACACCCTGACGAGTCAGCAGATTTAAATTTGGATTAAACTCCCTAAGAAAATCCATTCACAAACGTCCCACCCCCGTAGCTATGACCAAACTGCTCATCACCGCCACTTTTTCGCTCTTCTGGACTGCGATTGCCCAAGAGGCTGCCTCGGCAAAACCGAAAATCGAGCGTCTAAATGATGAAGAAGTAAAGATTGGTAAAATCCACCTTCATCAAAAGAAGCGTGAACTCAGCTTCAAAGGTGGGATCAACATGACAAAAGGTCTCATCGAATACTTTTTGGCGACCACCAAGAGCGACAAGGTCCACGAAACCCTTATTCTGACAGATGCCTCACCGACAAACATAAATATCGCGATGAAGCTTCTCGGCATCAAAGCATCCAAGGAGCTTTTTGAAATCTTTGATGAGGACACGTGGAAGCCAACCGGCAAGTTTCCGGCTGTTTCACCAGAAACACATGCCGCATCTCTGGTCGATATTTTTGTGGAATGGGGTGAAGGAGCGAAGAAGAAGAGGATTCCTGCCAACGAACTCGTCCACCATATCAACTGGCCCAAGAAGGCGTTGACTCCAAAGCCCAACCAAGAATTCGAGACAAAGGAAGCCACCTTAAGTGTGATGGAGAAAGGCCCCTGGCTCTCAACTGGATCCTACATGCATGAAGGACGATTTAAGGCTGAAATTGGCGGGATCATTTTCGGGATCTACACAAATGAACAAGCGATCGTAAACTTTTTTGGCAAAGATCGCCTTTTAGGTGACGTTTGGATCCCTAACGAAAAGGTCACACCAAAAGAAGCGACAGTTGTCACAATCGTGGTTAAACCTCATACTCCAAAAAAATGAAGCAGCTCCTCATTTCCTCTATCATCGCTATCTCCAGCCTCAGCTTGATCGCACAAGACAAGGCTCCACTCAAAGGCGCCCATCTTTCGATCAAGCTTGAAACCCAAGAAGTCATCAAGAAAGGGAACAAGTTCATTATGGGTCAGCAAAACAAAGAAGGCTACTGGGGTGACCCCGATCTCCCAGCCTTTACCGGCTTTGCGGTCAAGTGCCTCCTTCTTGATCCTTCATTCGACCCAAAGGGACCCATCCCTGCGCCTGTCAAAAAGGGGATCGAATGGCTTTTGTCTCAACAAAAAGAGGACGGCGGAATCTACGGTCGAGGAATGGCCACCTACTCGACCTCTGCGTCCATCATGGCTCTCTGGATTGCCGGACCCGAAAAGTATAAGGATCAGATCATCAGTGCCCGCAATTTCCTGATCAATCACCAAACAGATTGGGGCGTAAAAGGCGAAAATGACACCAAATTTGACGGTGGAATAGGCTACGGCGGGTCGCGTGCCCACTCTGCCCTCTCAAACACTCACCGCGCTCTTGAGGCTCTTTACACAACTCGCGCCCTTGCCACCGACTCCGGCGACAAGAAAGCGATGGAACTCGACTGGGAAGCAGCTCTCGAGTTTGTCTCCCGCTGCCAGAATCTTCAAGCTACCAACAAGGGGGAAAAAACCGGTAACGATGGAAGCTTTGTTTACTACCCTGGAAACTCAAAAGCGGGGGAAGCGGTCGACAGCAAAACCGGACGTGTGGCTCTCCGCGGCTACGGCTCCATGTCATATTCTGGACTCCTTTCGCTTGTTTACTCGGATCTCGACGAAAGCGATCAGCGAGTTAAGGCCGTAATTAACTGGCTTTCGGACAACTACACTCTGCAAGAGAATCCAGGCCTTGGAGGACAGGGACTCTACTACTACTACCATGCCATGGCTAAAAGCCTCGTGGCCGCTAACAAACCAACCCTCGAGGGAAAAGACGGCCTGAAGATTGACTGGCGTTCTGAGCTCGCCGCCACCGTGATCAACGGACAGCGCGAAGACGGTTCATGGGTTAATACAAAAGCCAGCCGTTGGATGGAAAACGACCCTGTTCTCGTCACGAGCTACGCGATAATGACTCTTCAGCAAATTCACTCTTCGCTAAATTAGATCCTTCAAGCAGATCCCCCACACAACCTGCTGATCGTAAAGCCCTGAACAGTATCATTGTCGTTTCCAATCCTAGATTCCGCGGTCTTACATCCGCGCTCACCCTCCCCCCATTCGAGGGCTAGCCCCGGGTCAATTTAAAACAGACTCCCTTGGCCTCCATCATCATTCTTTCGAGCCGGAGCTCCCAATTTTTTCACACCTTCCTGACGAATTCCAAGAGTGGCGATTTCATAAACTACCCTTTTGCGACCCTTGCCGGTTGAAACCTCAGTCCGCGCAATCTTCGTTCCCAGCAACTGCTCCATCATTTGGACCTCCATTCGCACTGCGTTGGGATAAACTTCATAAATTTTCTTCAATGGATTATGAAATTCCTCAATTCGAAAACCGGTTTCCGCATCGTAGTGACACTTACTAAACCAACCAGACTTATCGCGAATATCAGCCAACCGAGTTGCTTTTTCGACCATCGATTTGCCGGCTCTAACCTTCGGTTGCCATTGCTCTCTCAAAACTTGAAAGTGATGGAATAGAAGTTTTTCGGGCGCCGAATCCCCATAAAGTTGTTTGACCCCCTCCAAAACCGCTAGAGTTAGACCCACTCCAGCTTCCGGGAAAAGAGCATTACATTTCGGAGTCAACCGATAGAGTTTTTCAGGACGTCCCACCTCTTTTTTCGCTCGCGGGATCCGCCATTCTTCCAAATATCCTAGCTCCGCTAGTTTCAAGCAATGCTGTTTTACTCCCATATAGCTCATTTTGAGCTCTCTCGATAAATCCGAGACAGGCATTCCGTCTGAGGCTTTGATCGCCTCCAGAATAGCCGCCCAAGACGCACGCATTGTCTCTCTATGTGCTCCGAAAAACATTAGGTATGCCGTAAAATAGGCTCCGACCTTGAATTCGGGAATCTTAATTTTAAGATCTTAATAGTCCCACCCGTATCAAAGACCCTAATCTTTTATGAAACACCTTCTCACCTTTACTGCTGGCCTCACGCTCTCTCTCTCAGGAGCGGATCGCCCGAACATTCTTTTCATCTTCTCAGATGATCACGCCCCAAATGCCATTTCGTGCTATCCAGGTGGACTCTTCGACGAAATCGCTCCTACCAAAGGCATAGACCGGATTGCTAGCGAGGGAATGCGCTTCGACCGATCCTACTGCACCAATGCGATCTGCGGGCCTTCACGTGCCTCCATCCTCACAGGAAAACACAGCCACCTAAACGGCTTCATCGATAATAATTCTTCCTACTTTGATGGCCTCCAAACCACGTTTCCCGATCTTCTCCGCGACGCCGGCTACACCACCGCAATGATCGGCAAGTGGCACCTCCACTCCAACCCTATCGGCTTCGATTATTGGGAAATCTTGCCCGGGCAAGGGGCTTACTATAACCCTGACTTCATTCAGATGGATAATACGCGTAAGCGTTTCCAAGGCCACTGTAATGACCTCGTGACGCAAAAAGGCCTCACCTGGCTCAAGCAGGCTGCAGCCTCAAAAAAACCATTTATGGCGATGGTCCAATACAAGGCTCCCCACCGGAACTGGGCACCCGCGTTCCGTCACATCAACATGTTTGATGATGTAACCATGCCAGAACCCGAGACTCTTTTTGATAATTACGAGAACCGTTCTTCCGTCCTCAAGGAACACGCAATGGGAATCCAAGACCATATGTCTTGGGGAAATGACATGA
>JAKMGP010000031.1 GCA_022424905.1 Akkermansiaceae bacterium
GGCCGACGCTCTTCTAATGCGGCGATTGAAGGAATCGCGGAGAATTCTTCCAAGGAAATTCCTCCATCTCCATCGGTATCTACTTCATTGAAGCGCTCGACTCGTTTTTCTTCAATCTTTGCCTTAGCGTCTGCGCGGGCGGCTTCTCTCTCTTCTTCGTTGAGCTTTCCGTCTCCGTCCGCATCAAAGGTTTCCAGAATCGAGGCACGCTTAGCCTCACGAGCTTCCTTCCGAGCAGCGCGAGCGGCCTGACGCTCCTCAGCGTCGAGCTTTCCGTCCTCGTTAACATCATAAGGAGCAAGGAATTCAGGGAGAGTTCCGTCTCCAAAGGTTTTCTTACGCTTGTCAGCAGATGCGACAGCCAGAGAAGCCAAAATTAGGCCGCTTGTAATCAGTTTTAGTTTCATAATCTTGTTTTTTGTTGTTGTGGGTCGGGGGGAACCCCCATCTAACCTCTATGTTGCTGAAAAAGCAGTGGTGGTTACATTTTTCCAAAAATATCACTCTTCGGGGTTATTGAACAGGTTAAAGGCTGATTGCCGCTCTTCATCCTGCGTCTCCGCAGGCTGCAAAGGCAGATCCTCGGCTAAGGCCTGATCTTCCTCAAGTTCTGCCTCAAAATCCGCCACAAGCTCGCTCCACCACTCACGCTCATCCACCAAATCCTCAATCATGTCGTTTTGTTGAACGGAATCGAGAGTGTTTAGTAATTCTTCATTGACCATGTTGGCCGTAACTGGCGGAAACGTCTGCCCATCGATGAGAATATTTGCGCCAAAGAAGGGTGACGATCTCAGCAAGAGAGGGTAAGCCTCTTGCTGTTGATCCGGGGTTAAGCTAAGTTGATGCGATAACCGATTCAGGCGTTCAGTTGATTCGGCACGAAGCAACTTCAGTCTCTCACGAACTTCGTGGGAAGGAGCATTGCTTCCCATTGACAATGGGAAACGATCGGCAAGCAAGGTCTCAACCTCCGAGGAGGCTACACGGTCATTACTAGACTGTTGCCGGGAAGATTCCGTTGACCTGTTCGCTGAAGACCGAGGTTTTTGCCCATAAGCATCACCCGAAGAAGGGCCCGTTTTGCTGATGGCACTAGGTGCAGAGCCAAATTTCTGGAAAATAACAATGCCCGCCGCCGCTAGGAGAGCGCCTGCTAGGGTTGCTGAATAAATAAATTTCATGAATTAAGGTGTAATATGTTTCAAGAGATCCTCTTCAGCCAGGATCCCCTGCTCTAGCTCGTTCTGCTCTTTCAGCAGATCAGAAAACTTCTCTCTAATTTTTTTAGCCAACGCCTCGCTGCTTCTTCGCATCATTTGGCGTTGCTCGGCATCAAGATGGGGAGTCATCTTAGCGTGAGACTCCAAAAGTCGGAGATGAAATTCAAGAGAGGCTCTTTCTCCCGCCTCCTTGATCTCAACTTGGGTCTCAGCAAGAACTCTGCCGATTTCATCCTCCTGTTCGGGGCGAATTTGGATTTGATCGCGCAGACTACTCAGCGCCCGCTCTTCCCATTGATTAAGTGAGACCTGCTGAGGTTCTGCCTTGGGATCCTCAAGGATTTTAGAAGCGGCAAACCCAGATCCAAAGATCACGGCAAACCCCAAAGCAATCAAAACCCAGTCACGGATCCGGCGGGTGGGAAATCGTTTGATTTTTTTCATGATGCAAGTTCGGGAGGATTGAGTTCAGGGACAGGTAAAACTGTTGGCTCTCCTAGCGAAAAGAAATAGATCAGGAGAGTGATGGCCAGCGAAATCAACCCAAGAACAATAGAAATCTGCCGCCAACGAGCCAAACGGATCTCTCGGTCTTTTGAACGGAGATCGGCAAAGACCGCCGCCGCAAGACTGCGGGGCGGGGCAGACGGAGGTGGAGGCTCAGGATGAGACCGGGCTGTCTCCAACAACTCGTCCAGAACCAGGTCTAGTGGCTCTGTTTGCTGCTGATTTTGATTCATGACGGATTGATTGAGGGCTTTGCGATTCGAGATTCCGGAGAGCTTTTTTCATTTTCTCCCGAGCACGCATCGCAGTAACTTTAATTTTAGAGGGGCTCCATCCTGTTTCGGTGGTAATTTCCGCGACTGATTTCTCCTCAAGATGAAGAAGGCGGATGACCATTTGATCGCGAGGCTTGAGAGTCGCAAGCAATTTTTGCAGAAGTTCAAGAGAAGACTGGGCAGGCTGGACGTCGACCGCATTGGGATCAAAGGACTCTGAAGCCTCTCGGGAATGGTCCATATCCAATTCAGAAAACTCAAGTATTGGTCGAGATTTTTGGCGGCGGAGTGACTCGTAACAAGTGAGAGTTGCAATACGGCTAACCCAATGTTCAAACGGACTTTCCCCGCGAAACTTTTCAAGACTCGTGAACAGCTTAACAAAGATTTCCTGAGTGAGGTCCTCGGCCGCCTGATGACGCGGAAGATTTCTCCGCACGATTCCAATAACCAAGGGGTAAAGGGTTTCCACCATTTGTGAGCAGGCCCTCTCATCCCGGTCGACCGCCCGAGCGATAAGCTCTGGATTGACTGGCTGAGGTGAACTGTCATGACTCATTATTA
>JAKMGP010000259.1 GCA_022424905.1 Akkermansiaceae bacterium
GCGCCAAAGGGCCAGAAAAAGAAGGATTCTTGGTGTGACGGAGAGCGGGTTCTGCCGGGAGATGGGCAGTTGCCCTTGGTAGAGGAACTGAAAATCTTGTTAGAGATTGGCTATGATGGGTGTGTGTCACTGGAGCTGTATAATGAGGAGTATCGAAAGAGAGAGCCGAAAGAATTTCTAAAGGAGGCACACGCGAAGACTTTACAGGTGATCAAGGAAGCAGTGGGGTAGGTGAAGTTGCTATCGCGGCAATCCCAAAGTGAGAGGATATGGGTAGCTCAGAAAAATGATTTCAATGTTCAACTAATCCCCCCAATTCACAGAATAAAGGAGCTTCCATGAACTCACATCTACCACCCATTTTCGAGAGATATGAAAAAACGGATTTTTTCTAATAAGTCTTGAACTGGCGAGTCACTTAGTAGTGTATTCACCCTCTTTGATATTGACCCGAAACTTTTCGCATTGATCTGATGGGCTTGGCTAACAATAGGACTTATGAAAAAGATTGAATTACCATGTATATGCCGTCGCACTATTGTTGCGCTTTTGGCCCTTTCACCAGTTTCCTCAGTGCTGGGTAAGATTGCAGATCCGAGTCCCTTAATAAAAGATAACGTTAGGTATCAGAGCCATCGGCACAGCGTATGGGCGACTAACGTTCTCACAAACAAGGTGCTTTGGAAAACAAAGATCGCAATGGCTGAGGATAGGGAGGATGTCGATCCCCGCCTGGAAGGAGATGTTCGGTGGAATATGATCTCTTCTTTGCAGATCGAGGGAAATATTCTAGTCATCACAAATTCGATAGGTGAAAAATTCAATCTAGACTCGCTCACGGGGAATAGGATTGGAGTTAAAAAAGGGAACGGAGAGCTCCATCGTCCGCCTCCTGTAGAGGGTTATCACGCTAGGCTTATGGGCATGTTGACTGGTGTTAAAAAAATGCCGATCAACGTAAGGGAACGGTTGTTGTCTTTAAATCAAGACGATCCGCTGGTAGGGGTAATGGGTGTGCACTTAGGCATGTCGATGGATGAGGTGATTGATGTTTGGGGAATGCCGAATGTGCTGGAAGTCATAAACATCCGCGCGGGTTTAGATGATAAAATTAAAAAGGAAATGCACTTGGGAATCTATATCTCGGACTTCACGTTCCAGGATAATAAGCTGATAAGGGTCAAAATCCACTTAGCAGATTTTAAGACTTGGAAGCCATTTGGTGGAAGATTGGATCCACAGAGTAAAGACGTAGATCTTCTAAAAGTTTTTAAGGACGCGAGACAACTCAGTAAGACGAATAAAAATCAAGAAGTAGAACTCAGAGATGGCATTCGGGTTAGAATTCATTCTTACCAAGACAAAGTGATTACGGTTGCTCTCGAACAAGCCGACCACGTGAAATAGGGTAGTCTATTAGACGGAAGCTAAGCACTGAGATCACTGAGAAAACTTTAGGGGGCAATCCAATGCCATCCTCCTTATCTCTCCTGCTGACACGTAGACCCGGAGCTTCATACGAATCGCAAATCTTTGGTTATCGATTCATTGAGGAATCACGACACAGCCTTAAGGAAAAGCTGAGTATATTTTTTATCATCCTCAAAGATAGGGAGTTTGAGCTCTCCTATGAGCTTGCGGATGTCCTTCAAGTCCCAGTAGTAACTCAATTCTAAAATCTTATAGCCTCGGTGTTGGTTACATTGGAGGCAGACTTCGGCATGCGCTAGGATCTGCCCCATTTTATCAAAAAAAACGAATCCATGATGAGGCCAATAGCAGTCCGCGAGTGGCAGGATCTTCTTTGGGAGCGGCTGCTCGGCGATAGCCTTGAGTAGTCTTTTTAACTGATTAGGGGATAGCTTGACACCAGCTTTGTTGATGACCCCTCTGTGGAGTCGTCCGTCGATTGTGATGTGGGACTTTTTTTCCTGAGTGTAATCGTAAACATAGGCCCTCACTTCATGAATTGCCGGATCTGATAATTCGATCGCGTGGCTGAGGCTGGAGCACAAACAAATTACGAGGAGGGTCAAGAGACCTTGAATCGACGTCATAGGGCAGAAGAGCAACAAACCCGCTGTCCGTCAATTCAAATGCGGGTTTTACAACATTTTAATTCCTTGGTGAGTAATGACACCTTTCCACTAAACTTCTTCAAGCTAGAAAATGGCTTCAGAATCAGCTTATGATGAGATTTTGGATTATCACCGATGGATTTTGGGAAGTTAAATCCTTTGGCGCTGAGGCGATATGTTGTGGATAAGATATAGCAGGATTCTTGAATCTGGAGAGAGGAGACATCACTCAACGGCAAGGGGAGATGAAAAAAAATCAGCTGGCTCAGTAAAGAGGGTTTCGATGTTGGTGGGATAGGGTTGAAGATCGAAGTGGTATCATATGGCTTAGCCCTTTTGCATTCTCTCTCCTCGTTTTTGCTGTGATCATCCTGTAGTGTCGCACCTGATTGAGCGTAGCTTGATCAGCGTCTTCAGCTTCAAAAAACAACCTTTCTATGTCTGAGAAAAAACACAGTGGTGAGGCCCCCTATTTTGCAGGAAAAGCTGATTCTTCGGGCTGTAATAAACGCGAACCAGAACATCGGGAACAAACTACGGAGGAATGGTTCGCGGGTGTGGGAGGCGGCATGAAAGGGGTCTCAAAAAAACTCCTCGCCCAAATCCCGCCTGATATCCGAGAAAAAATCCTCGAGCAGGCCCGGACTAAAGGTCTTGGTTCTGCGGCGGTGGCTGTCAATGCCGCGGCCTTAAAAACCAGAAGCTTTAAAGTGAAGTTTGCCCTTAAAGGTTTAGGTAAATTACTCAAAGCCCTCGATTCCAAAATTCCTAGGAAGTGATTTAAAGCTGGAAAGATGGTCCAGAATCAGAGGAGTGGGATCGTTGAATCCAAAATCGTGATTCTAGGGTAGGGGATTTTCTCTATGCTAAATCGGAAGAAGAGGTTCCCGTTATCTAATGAAGGGAATT
>JAKMGP010000297.1 GCA_022424905.1 Akkermansiaceae bacterium
TGCTTCCTCGTAAAGCTGTGGAAAGCGAGCTCCCTGAGCTGACGACCGAGTTGAGCGGAGCTTGGCTTGAGTTTGGCTGGGGAGACGAGGGTTTCTATCGCAGCGAAGAAGTGACCCTTTCTCTAGCATTCCGTGCCTTGGCTTATCCCACTCCTAGTGTCATGCATATCGCCACTCGCAGTGGACCACTACATTACGACTACGTTTACACTCCCGCCCATATTTTTCACCTCACAGACAAACAGAGGAAGGTTCTCGTCCAACGAATCGCTCTCCAATTTTCACGTGATGAAAAAGGAAATCTCCAGCCTTTAGGCCCAGGTCGATATGGTGAGAGTCGGTTTTACCGTGCCTGCAATCGTTTCTTCTTCCCAAGAACCTGTAATGCTTGGACTGCCGGCCACCTCCGCGCGATTGGTTACCAAGTTCGCGCTGTCACAGCACCAGGTTTATTTAAGGAACTTGAAAAACTGACTGAAGAAGAAGTGGCTTTACCTCACTTGCCAATTTTAATTAGCCCATGACCAAGGATTCGTAACCCCGCTGGAAGGGGCCATTGACGTCGAAAGCGGTTTCAGTGTTTATTTTAAGCATGATCGTGCGCCTCTCTTCCTTTGTGATTCCCTTGCTATACTTGATGCTTCTTTTGTTTGCCGTGCCACTCGTTCATGGTAAGCGCATTACGGTTGCCTACGAGGCAGAAGCTGCCACCGTAATCAACTCGCCTTTTGGCTTAGCTGTTCCCCGTCTGACTATTGTAAGTGGCTATTTCACCTACGAGTCATCGGCCATGGATTTAAATCCTGGCGATCTACGAAGGGGCAGATTTTTGCTTTCAGGAAGCTGGGATTTTCGCGCTGAGTTTCTGGGGAAAGTGATCACCGGTTCTGATAGGGCAACTGCATCTACTAATACTTCTGCAACGCCAACGCTCAGCTTTGAAGACGGGTCGACAACTGGGGACTCCGGCATAATGTTGCTTGATGGCATTCCTAATAAGGAAATCGCTCTCAATTTTCGGATTTCTGGGAAAACCGAGGACTTGCCGACCGACCAGCTTCCGACTGAATTTGGTTTTCAGAGCGCCACTCATACCTTTGTAATCGCGGATGATTCTGGACGAATGCTCCTTCAGTTTCGGAGTTTCCAACAAGTAGATCTTTCGATCAAGTCGATCACCCGTGAGGGAGACATTGTGGAAATTGAGTGGTGTGCATTGAAGGAAAAACGTTATAGGCTTGAATACTCTTCCAACTTGCGCAACTGGTCGATCATTCAGGACGACCTTGCTGGTAATCCGATGAGCAGCACACTATCTGATAATCTCGCATTTCGCTTTCTTGCCGCCGACCCAATCCCGCTTGGAGGATTCTATCGGATTGTCGATCGTGCACCCGCGCCACCTGATCGATAACTGCGGTTGTCGGCCGCTACTTGCTTGGTTCCTTGTTTTCTGACGGAAGAAGGATCTCACTAATCTTCTCCGGTCACCGGCCTTTGATACGTGGCCGACGATAAAGCGAAAAAGAGACTCAAGCCGATTATGGGTGAACTTATCTTTGAGTTTTACTTGCTGCTCTTTTGAAAAACCGACCTGTTGGAAACTGCACCCGGAAAAACCATCTTCACGCTGTAGAGAGATGTTCGAGCCGTGATGAAAAGATTTTTGTAATCAGAACCTCCGAAGCAGATATTGGCTGGGTTCTGTGGAACTTTAATAGTTTCGATTTTTTTACCCTTGGGGTCATAGATCTGAATATTTCCCTGCGTCAGGTAGAGGTTCCCCTTCACATCGACTGCCATGCCGTCACTCCCTTCTTGAATGGTAAAAAGTTCTTCCCCAATTGTTCCGTCGTTACTCAGGGCGTAGCAGGTCACAGTAGCAGGATAGTCATGATATTTGGAATCAGGATGCCGCTTACTTCCCCCAGTATCCGCGACATACAAGCGAGAAAAGTCGGGTGAGAATACGATACCGTTGGGCATGGCTAAATTCTTGATCAGAGCTTCTACTTTTCCAGTTTTTGGATACAGCCTGTAGACCCAGTGCCCGGGGATTTCATGAGGTTCTCTTAATCCCCAAGGTGGATCGGTAAACCAAAGGGTGCCATCTTTCCAGACCGCTACATCATTGGGGGAGTTGAAGCGTTTGCCATTGAATTTATCGGCTAAAACTGTGGCTTTTCCTTCTTTGTCGATACGAATGATATTTCTGGCACCATGCTGGCAGGAAATGATATTTCCATCCAAGTCGAGAATGTTTCCGTTGGCGCTTTCACTTTTCCGGAATTCGGATAGGCCATCCCCTTTTTTCCACTGCATAAGTACGCTGTTCGGAATATCTGAGAAGATGAGTTTTTGTTGATCGGGTAACCAGACTGGGCCCTCGGTAAACTTCATTCCATCGCCAAGCTTCTTAACTTTGGCATTGGGTTGGACCAGAGATTGACCGGAAGCGCTCACCGAGAAGGTAAAAGCACAGAGTAGGAGAGATGTGAGTCTTTTCATGCTTGGTATCGAATTATGGTTGAGATGAGATGCAATTTTTATCGAGCGATTAAGTCTGACATTTTTGGGTCCCATGGCAGAGATGCAATTTTTATCGAGCGATTAAGTCTGACATTTTTGGGTCCCATGGCAGAGATGTAATTTTCTTAAGATCCCCGTCCGGAGCAATTTGATAGGCGGTAAGACTGGCCCCGGCGGTGGCGGAAACGAGAAGAAATCTGCCGTCTGGTGAAAGAGTCAGTCCCCAAGGGATGCGGTCTGCGCTAGTCAGGCCAATGAACTCGGCCCGGCCGTCCTTTAGGATGCGGTAGCGGGAGATACGATTGAAATCCTGACTGTGGCCGCGAAGACCTGCGAAAAGAAATTCCCCATTTGGGGTGATGACGAGGTCTGAAGCGCTCAAGCCGATCTTGGACATACCGGCAGGAAGGATGTTGATGTCTTGTGCCACTTTGAGTTGGCCGTTAATTTTACGTTGGTAAGAGGAAAGTCCGATACCCTGTTCGTTACTAAAGTAAACCATAGGAAGGGTGGGGTGGTAGACCATGTGTCGTGGGCCGGATCCGAGGGGTGGCTTGGCGTTTTTGGTTTCGAGCGGAGTAATCTTTCCGGTCTTGCCGTCGTAGGCATATTGTAAGAGTGCTAGGTTTTCCTTAACATAGGGAATGTAAATGTTTTTTCCGTCGGGGGGAAGAAGGACGCAATGAGCTTCTCTTTTACCTTCGTCAATCGTTGTGATGGCTCTGCCGGGAATGCCCTCTTGGTCGAGTGGGTAGACGTTGAGTCGTCCGTTTCTATAACTAACTCCGAGGAGGTGTCTGTTTTCTTTATCGAGGCTCAGGAAGCAGGCTCCGTCGTTAAAATTTACGTTTTTATGTTTTAGGTAAGAACCATCGTTTTTCAGGTAAACAACTGCTCCCGGAACCTTTCCGTGATCCCCGCTCGTTGCAATAACGTAGAGAAGGGGCTTGTTTGGATGAGCAGTGATGACCTGGCCTGGAAAATTGAGTTCGACCTTTTTGGCTACTTTAAGTTCCAAGTTTTTTCCTCGGGGGGTTGCCTCAACAACCCAAAGCAATTTTTCGTTAGAACTTGGAGAATAAACGTGAAAAGGCTTGGACCAAGAACTTGAAATTAAGACGAGGAAAAGAAACAAGTTAGAAAGGTGTCGGCTCATTTTATTTTACGGTGGATGAAGTCGTGCACTACCTCAGCAGGAATCGGTTCACCTGCGGTTAAGAAAAATGCTCTGAATGGAATTCCTAGAATACTAATCGGAAAGATTTTCATTTACGTCTATGGATTTTGCAATCGAGGTTTACCAAGTATAAATCGCTAATTACGGCGGTGAAGTATCTTTTTTTTCAGAGAGCAACCGTTCAGATATCATTTCTGTAGGGCAGGTGGGAAGATCTTCTTCTCGACATAATAGGGATTTTATTTTGGTGGTTATAGAAGCCGCAGTTGGCGAAGAAAGAGGGTTGTTTTTTCTTTTGAAGCAAATTTACTAATCATTAATGAGCCTTTTTATGATGGCTGTAAAAAAACCTTTCCTCAACTTGCAGGATCGGTGTCTTCTGGTGGACCTTTCTAATTTAATCGTTCCTCAAGCTCTTTTTGTTCACTGCTCTATCGCTCGAACTTTCGTCCTATCGTTAATGGTGTCTATAGGATTGTCCTCAGCAAATGAAGAGGATCCGGTTGATCCACTCACCGTTAATGATTGGCCGCAGTACCTCGGACCACAGCGTGACACGATCTGGCGGGAGGAGGGAGTAGCACTCGAATTTTCGAAGCATCAGCCAAAGCTCCTTTGGTCGGCCCCACTTGGGAGTG
>JAKMGP010000046.1 GCA_022424905.1 Akkermansiaceae bacterium
TTCATATGGGAACCCACGATCCGACTACGCTAAATGCACAGGGTGCTGATATTGGAACCCAATACCGCAGTATTATCCTTTGCCGGAGCGATCAGGAACGGCAGATCGCTGAGGATCTTTTGGAGGAAATTTCTGACACCTTTGACTCTGACATTGTGACAGTAGTGAAGAATTTTGATAGGTTCTACCCTGCTCCTGAAGAGCATGATGACTATTACAATCGTAATCCCAATCAGGGTTATTGTCAGGCGGTGATCTCTCCTAAAATCGCCAAATTTCGAAGGACTTTCCAATACCTTCTCTCACCTGAAAAATGAATCATTCGCTCTGATCTATTTTCGCTGACGTTAGATTTTCAGTTTTTTGTTATTGGAGCTAGCAAAGCAGCGCAGGATACACGGGCTTACTGAGATTAATTTACTTAATCGACAGATCAGGAAGCCCAGAGTTTTCTGCTAAGCTCCGTCGATGATATTCAGGGCGATCAATTGCTGGGTAGCGGTGCCGGAAAAATCTCGGTTTGCAGCTGGGGAAGCTGGGGATGGGTGCAGGATCTTTCCGAGTTGCTGATGGTCCTCTTTGACAGAGGCAAGTTGTTTCTCAGCGAAAGCTCCAACGCCAATAAGTTTTTCCGGCTGTAGGATTTCAATGATTCGGGCGAGCGATTCACGGCAGGATTTTTCAACCGGCTCCATACAATTATTTGGAAGTTTGTCCGGTGTGAGATTAGCTCCGGTTTCCTTCATCCAAACAAGGGGGCAAAAGTTTGCGACAAAGTGGTTTTCAAAAAAGGCATCGGCTGAATCAAAGAGTTCGGAGAAGAGTCCCCATAGACGACGGCCGGAAACTTCGGAGCGTTCACAGTTGAATCCGGTGATCGGGCGCTTTGGATGTTCGAGGTCGGGTTTTTCAACCGATCCGGAGATACCCATCCAATCTCTGACGTGGGAGATCTCGCCAAAGGGGACGCCGGTCTGAGCCATTCCATAAGGTCCGGGATTCATGCCTAGGAAAAGAACCTTCTTGGTTCCGCTTCCGAAGTTTTTCAAGTAGTCGCAATGACGGTCCCAAGCATATTCGAGTGGGTTATAAGTGTAAGCGACGGGATCTGGAAATTTCAGGCCACGCAGGTCGTTGCGGAGATCATCAGCAGCGGTAATAAGGGGATGTTTGCTCATGAAGTGGGCGCTTGGAGTTCCGACCATTTTCCGACCATTTCATCGGATTCGATTTCCTTGCAGTCAACAAGGACGACTTGATCGTCGCAGATTTCGTAAATGGCGTCTTGTCGGAATTCCTTACCCAGCGTGATGGCTTCGACGCGGGAACACCTCACTCCGAAACCAGCCTCGGCATGGTCTTCACATCGGCCAGTGACGGGGAAGCAGCTCCATTTTGAAGCTTTGATGGCGTCGAGAAGGAGGGTGTTGTTTTCGTCGTTTTTTTCATCGGGCGTAACCTCTCCGGAAGGATTGTGTGCGGTGATGATAAAGAAGTGATCGGGAGAGATCGCTTGCTCAAGCTCCGTGACAAATTGAGTTTGATGATACTCTTCCTTCATTAGACCGAGTGTTTTCTGAGGTCCAAAAGATCAACGAATTCCAGGGCGACTACCGAGGTGGCATTAAGATCGACTTTTGGGGCGCAGCCGTGGTCGAAGGCCTCCTTCCAGCGAAGAACGCAAAGACACCATTGATCGCCAGTTTTGAGGCCGGGGAAGGAGAATTCAGGTCGTGCAGTCATGAGATCATTTCCCTGCTTGCGGCTGAATTCTAGAAATTCCTGTGTCATCACCGCGCAAACACAATGAAGGCCACGATCACCTGCACCAGTTCGGCAGCAACCATCACGAAAGAAGCCGGTCATGGGATTGGTCGAACAGGTTGCAAGGTCTTCTCCGAGGACGTTGAGGTGTGACATGGGGTGACTTTGGGACGAGTGTTGCCATCTGGCAAGGAGAGTGACCTCGATATTGGCTGGCAAGGGCGATACTTTCGAGATTATAAGCTAGAGATGCGCAATTTGTTTCAGATGATGTTGATTGGTTTAGGTGTTCTGGGGGCTCAAGCAGATGAGGTTGTGGTCAAAGAAATTATCCCCTCAAAAGTAGAGTCGAGATGGCTCGAAATCGATTGGAAGACTGATCTCTGGGAAGCCCGGAAAGAGGCTGCTCGGACGGGTAAGCCTATTTATCTTTGGGAGATGGACGGGCATCCCCTTGGCTGTGTTTGAAATAACGGGGTGGCTGACAGGTTGTTGGTCTTTGCAAATTCCGAGGTGCAGAAGCTTCTTAAGGAAAATTTTGTTACGGTAGCTGCTGATGATTGGTATCAGAGACGGCGAAAGGATAAAGTGGGGGAGTATTTTGCTAAGGTGGTAGATCAAAGTCCACGAAAAGGTGTTCACACCAAACAGGGGCATTACATTTTTACGGCGACTGGAAAGTTGCTGGGTTTTAATAACAACCGAGGACCTGAAAAACGTTTAGCGATGATGAAGGATGCTTTATCAAAGTGGGATAAGCTTCCCAAAGACGTAGGGCCGGTCGATATCCCAGAACATGGGAAAAACGATCAGGGGTTCTATCGTGAATTACCTAAAGACGGGCAGATTGTGAAAGTTTACACTCGGTGTTTGGAGGAAAGAAATGGGCGGTTGCAAAAGCTTGCTGAGAATAAAATAGGAAATCTATCAGCGGTTGATCACCTTTGGTTACAGCATTCGGAAGTGAAGAAACTTGGGAAGCTGATTGTCTCAGGCGGTGGACAAATCTCGGACGGGCTTTCCCTTCGAATCGCGAAGTTCCATCTCCGTGACAACACGAGGGGAGAACCTCGTGATTGGAAAAAGGATGAACTTAAAGAATGGTCTTTGAAGGTGGATGGAAAAGGAAAAGTGAGTGGGAACTTTCTTATCAACTCGTCTGATGGGGAAATGGGCTACGAGGGGAAGATTAAGGGTTCGATTTCAGTAGATACCGGGCGGCTGACCAAGTTCGACTTTTTGGTGCTTGGAAAGCATTGGGGGCATAGCAAATACACTCAAGGTGCTCGACCTGGAAAGACCCCGATGGGGCAGGTCTTTCGCTTGTCGGATGGAAAGAGAGCGAGTGACCGGATTCCTCCGCAAGGGATTCGGTGGGCTCCGGGATATTGGAATCCGGAAACTTAGGCTCCTGATCCGGGGAATTGAGATTTTTCGAGAGCCATCTAGAAAGCTGACTTCACACAGAGTCGAGTTCGGCTTCTAGTTTTTCAATCTGAGTGCTTAGATCTTCCCACTTTGAATAGGCATTTTCGAGCTTCTGGGATATGGATTCATAGGCATTGGTGGTTTCGCGAAGCTTTTCAGGATCACCCATGACTTCAGGTGACTCAAGGTGGGTGGTGAGTGTTGATTGTGCAGATTCTAGTTCGGCAATCGCTTTTTCGACGGTCGTGAATTCGTGCTGCAGAGGCTTGAGAACTTTGTTGCGCTTTTCACGGATAGAGGCATCACGCTTACGGCGCTCTTTTGAGGAAAGTTGAGGTTGGTTTGGCGTTGAGTGAGGTGGCTTAGCGGAGGAGGTTACAACGGGAGTCGTTACACCGCTCTCCTCAGCTTCGATTTTATCTAGGTAGTAGGTGAGATTTCCCGCAAACATACGTGGATCGGAGCCTTGGCGGAATTCCATCGTTTTTTGAACGATAGGATCGAGAAAATTTCGGTTGTGGGATACGATGAGGAGGGTGCCTGGGTAATCGATAAGAGCCTTTTGCAGAATGTCCTGTGACTGCATGTCGAGGTGGTTTGTAGGTTCATCGAGAATCAGGAAGTTTGCGGGGCGGACGAGCATACGGACCAGAGCGACCCGTGAACGTTCGCCTCCAGAAAGAACACCGATTTTTTTAAAAACGTCGTCGCCTTTAAAAAGAAAACAGCCGAGGACGTCACGAGCAGACATATTAGAGCCACGAGTTTGAATTTGTTCGACGGTTTCTAAAACGGTCAGAGTGGGGTCGAGTTCGTCAGCGTGGTTTTGATTGAAGAAGGAGGGGAGAGTTTTAGGCCCAAGGTTTTGGTCGCCTGTGAAGGGTGCTTCTTCGCCGGTGATCATACGACAAAAAGTCGATTTCCCGGCACCGTTTGGACCAACAATGGCAATTTTCTCTCCCCGCGTGACCTCAAGATCAAGATCTCTGAAGACGCTGAGATCGCCGTATTGTTG
>JAKMGP010000050.1 GCA_022424905.1 Akkermansiaceae bacterium
CTTCTTGGCTCTGTTGCCATTCTCATCTACCACTTTAAATAAATCGCTACCGCTATGTTCTTTCGCAAAATGAAGCGCCAGCCAGGCCCTCCTTCTCAAGACGAGCTTTCTTCTTTAGACTCGGAAATTGAAAAGTATGAGGCCCTTATTGAGAACGCTCCTCTAAAGCTCCTTGAGCAAAAAGAACGTGAGCGTCACATGATTCCGGCGCTCGACGATCGGGAACAGCGCCAGCGTGAGAAACGGTTTTATGCCCAAATGTCTAAGGGTCAACTCATCAACGAAAGACGGTACCGCACCAGAAACATTGTTCTCTTTGTGCTCCTGCTAGCAGCCACGGTGTCACTCTGCTGGTGGATGTATAGCGAACTGGTGCGCAACGGTGTCCTCTCCTAACCAGGGGAAACATTGAGATCCCAAAAGGCCCCAATTCTACCAGTCTGGGAGAGGCTCAAATTTTTGTGCCTGATTGGTTCTTTGCGGTTCCATATCAAGCCGTCGCGGTACAATCTACGCCCATGGCAGATCCACACATTGATGTCCGCTATGTCGCAAACTTGGCTCGCATAGACCTAAGCAACGATGAGGTGGCCCGCTTCGGCACGCAGCTAGCAGACGTTATGGGCTATATCAAAAAATTGGGTGAAGTGAACGTCGAGGGAATCGAACCCTGCACCCACCCTATGATCAGGTCAAATCGCGTCCGCAAGGATGAGCCAGCCTCCAGCCTTCCAGCTGAAGGTTTCCTGCAAAACACCCCCGATCAAGCGAACGGTCAATTACGAGTCCCTAAGGTCGTTGACGCATAAACTTCTCCTCACCATGTCTCTCGCTTCCTCATCCCTAAGCTCCCTGCGGCAAAAGCTCATTGCTGGAGAAATCTCATCACGCGATATTGTTCAAGACGTCATCGACCAAATCACGACCCGTGATCAGGACATCGGCGCCTTTCTTTCCTTTGATCCAGATTCAGCCCTCGCCGCCGCTGACCAAGCCGACCTAGCACTTCCACTCGGCGGCCTTCCCATCGGAATCAAAGACAACATCAACGTCGCAGGACAACCCTGCACCTGCGCATCCAAGTTTCTCAAAGGAGCATTCACCTCTCCTTACGATGCTACCGCCATTGCCCGCCTCAAAAAGTCAGGAGCAATTCCTTTTGGTCGGACCAACCTCGATGAATTTGCGATGGGATCTTCTACCGAAAACTCAGGGCTCCAAACCACCCACAATCCATTAGCCCCGGGCCACATCCCTGGCGGATCATCCGGCGGATCTGCGGCAGCGGTGGCAGGCCAACTCATTCCCGCTACCTTAGGGTCAGATACCGGAGGCTCAATCCGCCAGCCAGCAAGTCACTGCGGAGTAGTTGGCCTAAAACCCTCCTACGGTAGGGTCTCTCGATACGGTCTCGTTGCCTTTGGCTCTTCCTTAGATCAAATCGGCCCGCTCACCCATACGGTAGAAGATGCTGCGTTATTACTAAACGCGATCGCCGGAGAAGACCCGCGAGATTCCACTTCACTGGATGAACCGGTCCCAGATTACACCGAGGGCCTCGATCAAGGAGTCGCAGGAATGAAATTGGGAATTCCAAAAGAATATTTCACCGATGGAATCTCTCCTCAAGTCCGTGAACGCGTTGAAGGTGCCGCAAAAAGACTAGAAGAACAGGGAGCAGAAATCGTGGAGATCTCACTTCCCCACACCGAATATGCCGTAGCGACTTATTACATTATCGCGCCAGCCGAGGCCTCATCAAACCTTTCTCGCTTCGACGGAGTCCGCTATGGAAATCGAACTGATAATCCCGAAGACATGCTCTCTCTTTACAAGAACAGTCGTGAAGCTGGGTTTGGCTCCGAGGTCAAACGTCGGATCATCTTGGGAACCTACGTGTTATCCTCTGGATACTACGATGCCTACTACCTTCGCGCTCAAAAGGTCCGAACCTTGATCCGACGCGACTTCGAGCAAGCCTTTGAGCAAGTCGATGCCATCCTCACGCCCGTGGCTCCAGAAACCGCGCCTAAAATGGGCGATGCCACCGACGATCCCCTTAAACACTACCTCGCCGACATCTTTACCATTTCTGCGAATCTTGCGGGAAACTGTGGAATTTCAGTCCCACTTGAGTCCATCGACGGAAAACCAGTTGGCTTGCAGATCCTAGGTCCATATCTCGGAGAGAAAGAAATTCTTCGTTGCGCTCGGGCCGTCGAAGCTGATCAATAAAGCTCCCGTCAAACCAAAAAAAGCCATCTGATTTAGAGGGCCTTTATCAAAATTGGGGGAACTAAGACCCCTTACCAATCTGCGTTTTTACCGCGGGTGTCGATATGGACAAAGCTGGGGTAATGGCCAATCCCTCCTTTAAAAACTCCTTTGGCGCGGACTGAACGAGCCGCCCGGGCCACTGTCCATGGAGAAGCCTTAAACTTTAAATCGAGCGCAAAATTTTGCAGGTGCCATGACGAAGATTTGGCACCTACACAGCGGCGATTGTAAGCGGGACTCCGGTAAGCCGAAGCCACCTCCCTGACAGGCTGCCCGATCGCAGCGGCAACATGATCAACCGCCTTGAGGGTCCCACCCATCGATCTCCACATGGACCGCGGAGGAAGTGTATTCCAAAGGCTTCCTTGAGTCTTTGCGTGAGCCTGTATGATTTGAAGCGGATCAACAAACTTCAAGCTAAGCCCTTCAAGAAACTTGGCATAGCTTTGAATCTGCCTCTCACCCTGAAGCGCCACCCAAGTCTTAGGAAGCAATCTCAAATCAAGCCGCGGGGACTGACGGAACAAAAAACCGTGCGAGGTTTGGGTCGTTGCAACGAGACCAGTCGCAGCAGCTGCAGCGGCCGCAAGAAAATTGCGACGGTTGGGAACGATGATACGGGATTCCGCCTCACTGACAGTCATTGCGGCGGAAGACTGAAAGCAATTCTTCTTTTGGCTACCTAAAACTAAAAAGGCTAAATCGCGTGTGAATTTTTAATAAAACCCAATGTTTTGCAAAATCTTAGCGAAGTCTTTCACAGCACTCTCGATGCCCATTTTAAAAGGGTTTGAGCCCATTTATCTCGCGTTTTAAAACATTTAAAGGCTCTAAAGTTCATCATCACACCCCCTACCCATAAATTGCTCTTAAGCTTCCTGATAATTAAATCTTCCTTAGTAACGTGACAGAAAACGAGGTATTTCAACTCTATCTGGCAACAACCAAATTCCAAACTAGGCATCGTGTGGAGGAATCCATCGAACATAACGAAGGTTTTAGCGAGCCTACTTTTACAACAACATCACTATTAAGTTTAGCACGCAGCCTCTAGATTCATACTCCTCAACGCGGGTCGAAAAATCGATGTAGATTCTTTAATTCATAAAGTAAACGATGGGTTGAATTTGCGCTTTGACTTCGGATCACGCTCGACTAGCCTCCGGCACCTTTTCGGAGGGCCTGTAGTTCAATGGATAGAACAATGGTTTCCGGTACCATAGATCGGGGTTCGACTCCCTGCGGGCCTGCCACTCTT
>JAKMGP010000329.1 GCA_022424905.1 Akkermansiaceae bacterium
CAATAAGGCTCAGAACAACAAGGCTCAGGAGAATAAGACTCAGGATAAACCCTCCTAGCGTTATCACTTCCCCAGTTCCTTGGCTTTCGGTTTTTTCAAAGATAAGAGCAATTTGCCCCGCAAGGTCACTTGTCCTCTTTGTCAGCACTGCCAGCAGGAATCCCAGCTGGCAGTTTCGTCATATTGTAAAAGTTGCGGTGCTTATTTGACCTTCGAGGAAAATGGTGAAATCAAAGCCCGTCCGCAAGCTCCACCCGATCCTTTCGCCCATCGCCCTCCGCAGCCGAAGGTAGAAATCGAGTATAAGGCCAGAAAAGAAGCATTAAACACAACTCCAAAGGATTCTTCTTCTCCTCAAACCGCCAAAATAGAAGAGGAATCGCTTCCTTCAGCTACTCCCAAACTTCCAAAGTCGTCAGAACCAAAGGAATCTAGGAGCACCCTCCCAATCCCGCCCGATCCACCAGCTCCTGCACCGGAACCCGCGCCTCCTGCTCAAGACGACAAATCTCCCTCAAGATATCATGGAAACGAGGAAGAAAAAACTATTCCCGTTCCGACTAAAATCGAGACCAGGGAAATCGCTTGTTTCGAATGTGGAGACACCCACCAGGCAAATGTTCGTGCCAATTCTTCTCAATGCCGGAGCTGCGGGCGTTTTATTTCGATGGAGAATCGCGAAATCAAGGATGCCATTAGTAGCTGCATTCAAACGCGAGGGGACGTTCATATCTACAAGAAAGGGATCGTTCATAGCGCCCCAATCCAGTGTAAAAACCTCATTGTCGAAGGTGATTTCACCGGTGACGCGGAATGTTCAGGCGACTTGATTTTGAGACGCAACGGAAAAATTACTGGTAAAGTTACCTGCAAACGCCTTTTCGTAGAGAAGCGGGCAAAAATTGAATTTATCAACTCAGTCGTCATGGACGAATGCACGATCGACGGCCTCGTCACCGGGCACCTCGCCTGCCGTGGGCTCCTCGCTCTTAAGAAGAAAGCAACCCTGACCGGTAACATCAAAGTTGGCCGCCTCACCGTCGCGGACGGAGCCAAACATACTGGCCAGATTCAGATGGGCGGTTTTTAGTTCTGGCCTTGGCCAGACCAATCTCAGAAAATCAATTTATGACAACTACCGCGCCTCTCCTTGATCTGAAAGAAGACATTCTCCGTCTCAAAAAGGAAAAAAACGCTGTCATTCTCGCCCACAATTATCAGGTCGGCCCTATTCAAGATATCGCTGACTACGTCGGTGATTCGCTTGGTCTCGCTTACAAAGCCCAAGAAACTGAAGCCGAAGTTATTGCATTCTGCGGTGTTCATTTCATGGCGGAAACCGCCAAAATTCTAAACCCCGAAAAAACAGTTGTTCTTCCCGACAAAGACGCAGGATGCTCCCTCGAACAGGCCTGCCCCGCCGATGATCTTGAAGCCTTTCTGAAGGAACATGCAGATAAGAATTACTACGTCATCGCTTACATCAATTGCTCCGCTGGAGTGAAGGCGCTATGCGACGTTATCTGCACCTCGGGGAATGCTCCAAATATTGTCAATCAGGCTCCAAAAGATCGACCAATCCTATTCGTCCCAGATGAAAATCTCGGCCAATGGGTCATCGAACAAACTGGTCGCCAAATGGATTTGTGGAAGGGCAATTGCTACGTCCACGTTGAGTTCACCCAACAGTCCATCCAAAGGATCAAAGACGATTACCCGGATGCTGTAGTCGTCGCCCACCCTGAGTGCCCCAAAGCAGTGCGACTCCTTGCCGACGAGGTGTGCTCGACGGAAAAAATGATTCACTTCTGCAACAACACGCTCGCTCAAAATATCATTGTAGTCACTGAATCAGGAATGCTTCACCGTCTCAAAAAAGAAGTTCCCAATAAAAATCTCATTGCAGGCCCCACCGATCATTGCGCGTGCGCGGATTGCCGCTACATGAAAATGAACACTTTAGAAAAGCTTCATCATTGTCTCGATAAGCTTGGACCAAAAGTTGAACTCCCAGAAGAAATTCGCAAAAAGGCCGAGGTTTCACTCATCCGTATGCTTGAACAATCCAAGTAGACTTTGATGGCTAATCATGCTCAAAACTCATTGAAATGGTTCTGTATTAGAGAATCTGAGATTCCACATTGCCGGAAAAAAGGAGAGTAAAGTAACCCAAGGCGACACCAAAAAACTTAAGTTCCCATGCTCCCAGCAGCTGAACTCGCTCGTCGCTTGTCAATCCCTCAAGATCTGCCATAGGGTCGTCTTATGCCCACCAGTCCATTTCAGGTCGCAATCGTCGGTCGCCCGAACGTCGGAAAATCCGCGCTTTTCAATCGTTTGGCCGGGCGACGTATCGCAATCGTTCACGATCAGCCAGGTGTGACCCGCGACCGAATCGCAGCGCCGTGCCAGACAACTGAGACTTCCTGCGAGCTGGTCGATACCGGTGGAATCTGCGCGATCAACGAAGATGGATTTTCAAATGCGGTCACTTTCGAAGCCCGTATCGCAATGGAGTCCTCCGACCTCATCGTCTTCGTCGTAGACGCACGCGCGGGCATTAATCCCATCGACGAAGAGGTAGCGCAACTCCTGCGTAAGTCTAATCCCAATGTCATCCTCGTGATGAACAAAGCCGATAGCGCGGATCATGACAACACGTCCAGCGATTTTGCCAGACTTGGGTTTGGATCTGGCATCCCTACGTCTGCCGAACATGGCCGAGGCATGGACATTCTCACCGATACCATCGACGAAGAACTCTCAAAACTAGAAGCGCGTGAACAAGAAGAAACCGACGTCGATGAACTGAAAGATGGTCTTAAGATTGCAGTTGTTGGGAAACCAAATGCCGGTAAGTCTTCTCTCATCAACGCCATTCTTAAAGACGAACGGACAATCGTCTCCGAAGTCGCCGGAACCACCCGCGATGCTGTCGATATCCCTTACGTCTGGGCAAATGAAAAACACAATCTCATCGACACCGCTGGGCTTAGAAAACGTTCTAGCATGGAAGATTCCATCGAAGTTTTTTCGGCGATGAGAAGCGAACGTTCCATCCGACGAGCCGATATTTGCCTTCTTGTGGTTGATCTCGCAGCCGGAGTTGCCGCACAAGATCGAAAGATCGCACGCTTAATCCAGCAGGAGAAAAAACCCTGTCTTATTATTGCCAACAAATATGATCTCTTCCATCCCGAAGGTCAAAAGGCCGCCCGCTTGGAAGCCGCAGAGGACCATCTCCGTCGCGAACTTTTCTTCCTAGATTATGCACCATTCGTATGCGTATCAGCCATGAAAGGCCATGCTATCCAGCACATTTTCAAGACCATCACACGCATTCGCGACAATGCTCAAAAGGTCATAGGAACCGGCCCTCTTAACAGACTTTTACAAGACTCCTTCATTAAAAACCCGCCACCTGAGCACAAGCGCCACCGCAAGCGTATGAAACTTTTTTACGCTACCACTGCCGTCAACGACCGCTACCAAGCGATCCCGGTTCCTGAATACGTCCTCTTCGTGAACGACAAGCACCTTATCGTAGAATCCTTTCAAAATTACCTGATCAATCAGATTAAGGATAAACACCCAACCGACGGACTGCCTATCCCCCTATCCTTCCGGTCGCGGAGTAAAAAAGACCGATTCGAACGCTCCTAGTTGGAGCTAAAGAAGGGTGCTTCTACCATAAAAGTTAGTATTCTTGCTCCTTCCTTTTTCCTTCCGCTTCAGCACTCGCCAAGGCATTCTTTAGTCAACCGTATGGCTTTGCTCGACGTCAGAAATCTCACTACCCGCTTTCATACCCGAAACGGGATCGTTCACGCGGTCGAAGATGTTTCCTTCGCTCTCGAAAGAGGCGAAACTCTAGGCATCGTTGGAGAATCAGGCTCTGGAAAATCTGTGACCTGCTATTCTTTGCTCGGCCTGATTCCTCAACCTCCGGGAAGGATTCACTCCGGAACCGCCATGTTTGAAGGGACTGATCTTCTTAAGGCCAACGAAAAAACTCTTCGTAAGATTCGAGGAAAAAAGATCTCAATGATTTTTCAGGATCCCATGACCTGCCTTAACCCAGCTCTCAGGATTTCCACCCAACTTACCGAACCACTTGAATTACACGAAGGGATCAAGGGGAAAACCGCGCTTTATCGGGCCATCGAAGCTCTTGAAGAAGTCGGCATTCCGGATGCTGCGAAACGCATTAAATCCTACCCACACGAATTTTCTGGCGGCATGCGCCAGCGCGTCATGATCGCAATGGCCTTGATCACCCGCCCTGAGGTTCTCATCGCCGACGAGCCAACAACCGCTCTTGATGTGACGGTCCAAAAGCAGGTTCTAGACCTAATCACAGATCGCCAGGAAACCCTAGGTACGGCCGTAGTGCTTGTCACCCACGACTTGGGGGTTGTTTCCCAAGTGTGCGACAAAGTAAACGTTATGTATGCCGGCCGTATTGTAGAGTCCGCAGATGCCACCGACCTCTTCGCTAATCCGCGACATGCTTACACCCGAGCGTTGCTCAAAAGTATTCCAGCGATGCACGAAAAAGGGGACGTCCTTTACACAATCCCCGGGCTTCCCCCCAACCTAAACGCTCCTCCGTCGGCATGTTCTTTCCAACCCCGTAATACATTGGGAGACAGTAACCGCTGTCTCACCGATGAGGCCCCGCAGCTCGCAGAAATTGTTCCCGGACATCACGTGCAGAATTGCCCCGGCTGTCTCGCTTCCTGATTATTATGGAATTTCAGGTTGATGGGTTTATCCTTTACCTCGCTACCGAGAGGGGCCTTTCGACCGCCTACCAACTCTCTGTCCGACAAACTCTAGACAAGCTTCTTGAATGGACTGCAAAGCAAGGGCAAGAGAGCTGGCGGGACCTCGGCACTGATGAACTTTCCTCCTTTCTCAGCCACCTTCGCAGAACTGAACTCGATGCCTCTTCTTTGCGTATCGCGCTTGTTCATCTAAAAATATTTTTCCGTTTCCTCCAAAAGCGCAACCACATTGAAATTGATCCGGCAGAACCCCTACTTCCGCCTAAGACAGTAGCCAAACTCCCAGAAACACTGAATGCCGAGACGGTCGCACAACTACTTGGGTCGATCGATCCCGGGAAAAAGCTTGGTAAACGTGACCTCGCACTGCTTGAGCTCTTCTATGCTTCAGGACTGCGCCTTTCAGAAATGTGTCGTGCCAGACTCGAATTTCTGGATCTCGAGGACCATTTCCTACGTATTACCGGCAAAGGTAATAAAACCCGGATCGTCCCGGTTGGCGGAAAAGCTCTTGCTGCTTTGAAGCACTACCTCGCTAGCGAGCGCCCCAATCTCGTCACGCGTAAAACTTCCTCATACGTTTTCCTTTCAATTCGCGGAGGTCCACTCTCTCCCGATCGCGTCCGCCAAATCGTCAAAGAAAGAGCGAAGCAAGCCGGAATTGATCAAAACATCTATCCCCACCTACTCCGTCACTCCTTCGCAACTCATCTCCTAGAAAACGGGGCAGACCTGCGCGTGATTCAGGAACTCCTCGGTCACGCTGACATTTCAACGACCCAAATTTATACCCACGTCGATCAAAAGCGTCTCAAGGCCATCCACAAGAACTTCCACCCTAGAGGATAGAAAATGCCCCACCGCCGAAGCAAATAGGGCATTTTTAAATTAGACGATAAAGGTCTCTAGAGCAGAGATCACTTCTTACCATCGGTTACATCACCACTTGGAACCGTTTTCTCTGAGACTGGGATATTTGGGTTTGAAGAAATCTCCTCAACCTCCTTCGATTTTGTCTCATCCGAAGATGGAAGCATGCTACGACGCGGTGGCAGGAAACTCTCAGCTTCGCGAGTACTCTTGCTCATGCCACTATAGTCCGAGCGGAACAAATCAATTTCAGCCTGGCTGACCATAATTCGAGGCTGAATCATAATGATCAATTCTGATTCGTTACTCTCGAGATCATTACTACCAAAAATACGGCCGATGCCGGGAATCCGGCTCAGAATCGGAATTCCACCACTAGCATCTGAACTTGTTGTGGTCATAATCCCTCCAAGAATAACCGCAGAACCGTCTCTAACCGTAACTGAAGTAGAAAGCGATTCGGTATTAATATCGGGCACCCGAAGATCACCAACCTGTCGAAGTGTTCCCACCGAATCCCTGACCAACGAAATTTCGAGAGTCACTTGATTATCTGAGTTGATGAGAGGCTGGATCTCCAGCTCTAACTGCACATCCCGATACTCAACATTAGTATTAATACCACCTTGGTTATTACCTCCAGTGAAAGTGCTAGAAGGAATAGCGATTCGCTGACCAGAAGTCAGGAGAGCTACCCGGTTATTTCGGGTGGTAAGCACCGTGCGTTCCAAAGTCTGGAACTTAGTTTCAGTTTCGAGAGCGTTCACAAAAACACCAAAATCGTCACCAAGGAGTCCGTATAGAGAGACCCCATTACCAGAAGCACCATTCGCGCTTAAGACAGCACCAAGATCGCCAAGGGTCGTAGGATCAATGATTGAAGGAACCCCGCCAAAGCTCGCAGAACCTGCAGCGGAAAAGTCTGATCCGGTATTTTTAAGAGCCTGCGCTAAGTCGATTCCAAAATTTAAACCATCTCCAATGCCATAACTTCCAACCACAGCTGAAAGAGCGACTTGTTGAGCCTCCGAATCTAAATCTGTTATGAGATCACGGATGAGTTCAATATGGTGCGGAGGACCATTTACGATGATCGTATTCGCGACATTATCTGCGACAAGCAAAGTCCGTCCTCCCACGAGCCGAGACTCCGGCTCGGTTGGGATCGTCTGCTCCTGAATACTGGTTCTTGATCCGTTAGCCCCACCTTGGCCACCCTGTTGGCCAGTCGTCCGATTCGTGGTACTATTCCGACTACTGAGGTTGTTACGGCTTGTCGTATTTTGGTTAGTAGTAGCGCGGCCTCCACCTTGCCCTGACGCGCCATCGCCAAGAGTTGCAGTAATCCCATTCTCCGCAATATTCAGGAATTCAGAGACCCGGAGATAGCGAAGCCTGAAAGTCTGACGGGTATTACCACTACTGGGCTGGTCAAAACTACGGATCATCGCCTCAGCGGCCACCAAATCAGCTGGACGACCAAAAAGTAAGATCCGGCTTGTCCGGCGGACTCCGATGATGCGGATCGGAATTTCTTCGCCTGCTGTTGATGCTCCGGCGGCGGCAGGGGTAGGTGGGGTTGGAGTAGCACGGGTTGTCCTAGTCGTCTGGCGGCTACTACCCTGATCGTTGTAGATCTCGTTCATACGCTCGGCAATCTCATCGACATCACCGTAGACAACCTCGACCCATTTTTCGCTAACCGAAGTCGGTACATCGATCGCTTTCTGAATCTTAATCATCTGGCGAATGAGGGAAGCATTCTCGGTGATGATCAACGAAGAGGCATTTGGAACTGCTGCAATTGTTCCAGAAGCACTCAACTGGCCCAGAGAAGACTGCAGAACCTTCAAAGCCTCTTCCGGCTTGAGGTATTTGAAAACCATCTGGAACATCACAAGCTGGTCATCAACCGGGAGCTTGAATTCGTCATCATAAAAATCTTTTGGCACCTGATTCGGACTCGTAATCGGTCCTGAAGGCACTAAACGAACGATATCAGGCTCCTCTGGAATTGGAATCATCGCTAGACCTTCAGCAAGCAAGGTCAGTTGGAGGAACCTTGCCGCTTCCTTATTAGTCAAGGGGCCTCGCATCGTGAAAGAAACCTCACTTTGGGCGACATTATTGGTCATAATGACACGCTTTCCGCTGAAATCCTCATAAAGCTGGGCTGCCTTAAGCGCAAGAATGTTAGCCTCGTTGATCGAATCATTAGCGGTAACAATGATCTGATTAGGATCAACTCTCCGACCTTTGATCGGGGTAATTGCAGGCGTTTCGCCAGGCTGGACCTCCGTGACAGCTGGAACAGGTTCGGGAACAGAAGGAGGCGCAGTGGCCTCCTCGCCCGGAGTAGCCGGAACAGGAGGCGCGGGCGTAGGGGGTTCTTGAGCTAGGACTCCGGCGGTAAGACCGAGAAGAAAAGATAAAGCAAATTTCATAACTAAAGTGGACTGGATAAAATGGATTCGAGTGATTGATTACTTTTTGGGCACGTAGCGAACTCTTGGTTTTGATGTAGAACCGGAAGATTTGGTAGAACTTGAGGAGGTAGACGGAAGTGGTACGCGGCTGCCCTTCGAAGTGGGACGGCCACTTTTACTGGACTTCGAGCTACTACTTGTTGATGGCTTACCCGGAACCGGAGGGCGGGCGGCTTTTTCAGGAGGTTTCTTGCCATTTGTTTGGGGCTTTGGCTTGTTCGTAGTTGGTCCGGCTACTTTCTTAAGAACGAGGAACTTCGGATCAAACCGAACCTCCCCGGTCTCTTTCCCCTTCTTAAGAGTGACAACGGTCTCTTCAATAAAGTTGCGGAACTGCTTCACCTCTTTGATCGCAAATCCCATTTCTGTTGCTTCTGGACTTGGGATTCGAATGCGCGTCCGATCTTTAATGTTCATCACCTCAACCTCCGTTTTCCCAACATACTTACTGACGGCAACGAGAATCCAATCTGGAAGATTTTCTGGCTCTGGATCATTTGTGATGACTTCCGGGGGATCAGTCAGTGCTGATTTGAGGTATAGCTCCTTGTAACGATCTGGACGATGAGAAGTGGGAGGGGCAGCAAAGGCGAGACCACCCGTTAAGATCGTTAATAGCAAGAATGGAGTAAGTTTCATAATTTAAGAGGGGGCCAAGATTTATTCTTCTTCGAGGGTCGGAAGGATCCACTTTTCGATTTCAATTTCGACCTCGATCCGAGTGAGATCATTGTTTTGAGGCTTCACCTCCATTTTTGTAATGACCTGACGTTGGTTTGTTTGGTGGATAGTGGTAAGCCAGGAAAGAACGTCTCGCTCCATGCCTGTCACTTTAAAGAGAACCTTAACCCGGTCGAAGTGTTCACCAGGCTGATAAGTAATGATGCGGGAATCACGAATTTCAAGACGTCGCGCGGTAGCCTGCTTGCGAAGGAGAGCTTGAAGCTTCGACTGAGCCTCGAGTGGGGTCGTTCGCAGAGTACCACTCCGCTCGAGCCAAGCCATCTCAGGCTCGTATTTATCCCTCAGCGATAGAGTCATCTCGGCTGCCTTCTTTTTACTCTCGGAAGTCCTCTTGGATCGATCAGCCTTCTGCACCTCTGGAAGATACAACATATTGAACCCAATGAAGTTCAAGATGAGGAAGAATGTGACCCCCAAAACAAGGAGGAGTTTTTTTTCGCGTTCGGACATATTGGCGATCTACTCGGTGGCGTTGCCTACAAAGGTAAAAGTCAACTTACCACTTCTTTTGTCTATGGTTTCCGGCTGAATTGCCCATTCAAAATCGTCAAGATCTGAACTTTGTCGCAGATTCCCGGCGTATTGTGGAATTTGTTGCTGGTTTTCTTGGTCCGCGAACCCTTCCAGAACGATTTCGCGAGCGACTCTGAGTTCATCCTCAATTTCCCTAAACTGATTGAGGAACGTCAGTTTTTTAAAGCGAATATAACGATCCTCCTTGGTGTTTGGGAGTGCGCGATAACTGGAAAGGAAAAGTTCAAGCGGATGGAAATCTGTCTCGACCACTGGTTGAAGCTCGGCCCATTTGGAACGATGCCTGTCAAGAAGACTGGCCTCCGCGCTGACAGCATCGGCATTCGTTTTAACTTTTGCCGCGACCACTTTTGTATCTTTGAGATCAAAGAACAGGTAAGCGACCACCCCGAGATAAACAATCGCCAGGGCTGCAATCATGATATTACGGTTTCGTTTCCCCTGAACAGCAAGACGCTCAGCCCGAACATCAGCCGGAAGAAGACGGCTTGGGGGCTCTGGCCAAGTTGGATTGGGTCTTGGTGAGGAACCCGCGGGAATCCCGAGACCACGCGATAGCGCTTCCAGTTCTTCGGGCCGGGCATCGGAGGCAGATCCATGAGACCAGACTATGATCCCCTCAGGAATATCTGTGAGCAGCCCCTGGAGTCTCAACTGAGTCAAAGCAAGACCAATCTCGTTGCCTGCCCGGAGGTCGAGCCGCTCTCCTGAGAGGCATTGAAAATAAAGAGCTCCCCCTGGTTTCCCAACCCCAAAGACCCAGCGGCCTAATTCAGACCACACCACCACTCGCCCCTCGGGCAGGGGTAGGCAACGGGGCGAAACATCAAATTGATCCGGACTTTTCCGCGGAAGCTTACCTTCGGAAGGAGGGTTCATGACGACCGCGGTCAAGTGAGTCTCCTCCGGGGTTGTGGCATAAACAAAGTGATCCGTGAGTTGACCACCATCAAGAGCAGGTCGGTTCCCGCTTTTTTCAAGCTGCATTGAAGCAAGATCGCCCAGCAGTGACAGGTCATCGGTCTGCGCGCGAAAAGGCACAGCAAAGACCTCACGAACTGGAACGGCCATTGCGACCGGTCCAGAAGGGATCCCGGTGACGTCAAGCGCAAGCATATGATCAGTCGAGGAATGCTGCTGGTATCCGCTCATCGCGGACCCCGTCCAGATTTCCCAGCCGTCAGCGCCGGGAATCATTAAATTAAGGTCTCCTTTTTTGGCACTCATTGAATAGCAATTTCCTTTCGGTCAAGAATAGTGGGGTTTTGTGATCGGTTATTGATGATGAGGACGAGCTTACGCCGAACTGAACCTGCATAGCCAACGCTTTCGATTCTCGTCACTTGGTCATTCGCATTGAGCCGCGCTTGAATCACTCCCGTTTGGTCATCAATACCCAGATTTGCGAGAGCCGAAGGGACGTCAATAGGCTGATCATCCTCGGTGTTGCGAATGCCATCAGCTCCGTCGACGATCTCAACTAGGCTCACCGCTGCCTCGATATTAGTTTCAGTCGCGACAGCGATATATTCGGCCGGCGCCTCATTGACGTCGAGTCCGCCGCTGCTCCACACCGTAAACCAGTCCCGCCAGTTTGGGTTAGCAGCCTCCACAAGAGGCATCCCGCGAACCAAGCGCATTTCCTCGAGAGCGTAAAAAGGACGATTGAACGGTTGCTCGAACAACCCTTGGCCCTCGTAGAAATCGCGTTCCGCACCATTAAGCTCAAGATCGTCATCGGTATCGATCCAATCGATGAGAGCATCCGCAATCTCGCTGGCGGTATCGAAGTCGATCCCCCACTCTGCAAAAATGAGGCGAATGAGTGCCTTATCCTCTGAAAAGAGGATGAAATTGATGTTGAATCGACCACCCTCCGAGAGAATTTGGGCGTTGAAACCCGCTCCATTTTCAAAAGATTGACTGAGTAAGTTCGTGTCCCATTCCTCAACGGAAGGATTAGCGGCAACATTGATTCCCATCTCCGCATACTGCCGGGCCTCGATACCATTGATCTGGGATGAGGCGACCTCTGATTGATAACGACTAATTTTGACGGTCGCCACCAGAGCAAGACCCATCACCGCGATGATCCAGAAAACTGCAATCAAGGTGGCTCCGCGCTCTAGATTATGATGTCTAAAAACCTTCATTAGCGACTGATTCTTGGAGTCGAGCCCGATGTCGGGCCTCCTCCGGTTGATGGTCTTTGGGTTCCGCCACTACCTCCAGTGGGACGTGATCCGGTCCCAGGTTGGCGATTCCCCCCCGGTCTTGCTCCACCCCCGCCAGCTCCGCCGCTATTTGAGCGAGCACTGCGGGCACTGTTTTGTAAAGCACTCATACTCGTCCTCGGATTCGATTTCTTGGGAATCCAAAAAAGCCGCTTCACCCGCCGATCACCATTTTCAAAAATAACCGTCAACTCAACGTATGATGGCCGTTGGTTTGGAGCATCCCATTCATAAGGCCACTCATCACGCTCAGTATTGTCATAATTACGGACATCCAAAACCGTCCACTCGAAAAGCCTCACATCACTCAAAAGAGTAACTGTCGCAATTGGATCTATTCCACGTTCGGCAGGTCCTTCATCACTATCAAGAATTTGGACATCGTAATACTCGAGGACAATATCAAGTCCGTCAGTTACAGTAGGAATAGTAATCAACCGCGTAGCTTGAGCCGCGATAGGAACCCCGCCCCAATTAAATGAAACAGGCGTATTTTGGAAAGTCAGTTCGGACGTATATGGCTCAGAATTACTAGTGTTTCTGAGGTTGAAAATAGCATCGCCCGGCAGACTGTCGAAGTGGTTTCTAAGGAAAGAGAAAAATGCGTCCCGTTCGATCTCCTCGTTCTGGATATCGACCATTTTGGAATTTGCACGAACCGAGCCATCCGCAATCTTAAAAATAGAAGTGAGAACAAATCCCGCTATGGCAATTGCAATCACGAGCTCGAAAAGGGAAAAGCCCTTCGCGCTGCGTGCAGGTAGCTGACGGAATTCCACTTTCATCAGCGATAAAGGGGAAGGTAGCGCCAACCACGAACAACTCGTTCCTGATCTTGGCCGTCTTGCTCAAATCGTGCGATCACCGTGACCTGCCACATGTTTTGAAGGAAATTACCATCAATCGTCTCCATTTCCTCGAGTGGAACAACGATCGTCTCGAGATCAAGATCGCGCTCTTCAATATAAACTTCAGTACTCCCTTCCTCCAGTCGCTGCAAATAAAGCGCCTCGTTGAGAGCACTGTCCATGATCTGGGTGATAACCTGCTTTTCTTTCACGTAGGCTGTCGTTCGCCAGAGAGTTGCAAGTGCTTTGGAGTAAGAAGTCGCAACAATCGTGAAGATTCCAAGAGCAAGAATCACCTCGGCCATCATGAATCCGTTTTCCCGACCTCTGGAGGACAATACCTTCATCACTGATTTCCGATGGCCATCTCAAAATCAGTGGCCTTCGCTGTAAGGGGGTGAAATTCTCGGGATAAATAGGCGTCTCCTTCTTCGCTTACCAATTCAATGGCAAGGGGTTCGCTAGGACTATTCGGCTGATGAATCCACGTCTCGACCACATTGTCGCTGACGACCTGAAAATCGTTGCTATTCCAGCGACGAACCGCCATTCGGTATTTTGGATCTATCTTGTAAACCACCGGCCACGACATGCTGTCGAGGGCCCTTAGAGCTGACCGTTCTCCAACCTGCTCCAGAGGCTCGGAGACGAGCTCATCCTCCGGGCGAGCCATCGGCATCAAACGAGCCTCACCCTCACTCAGTTCAATCACAAAAGGCTGCTGATAACTATGGGACATCGCCCGGGCTCTGAGCGCTAAATTCTCGATTCCCGAATGAGCTTCCCGAATATCCTTTTCGATGTTCGGGATGGAAATCATAAAAGCAGCAGCGCCGAAAACAATGCTCGTGATCGCCATCACCACGATCAATTCCAGCAGCGAAAAGCCACGATGGCCCCTGCTTGGATGGACCATTCTGGACGACGATATCATAAAAGAGGGAGGGCCGAGAAAGCCTAGTTTTGGGGATCTTTTTGGCTACTCATATCATCCTCGGAACCAAACTGCTTGTCGGGACCCGCTGAAATAATTTCAGGCCGACTTGGGTCTTTGCTGCCTGGATACGCATATTTGTATTTGGTATCCCAAGGGTCAAAAAGCGCCTCTTCGTCATCCAGAGCCTGCACCCAGTCACGAGGCCGGGGTGAACTTTGGGGCCGCTTCAGAAGAGCCTCGAGCCCCTGGCTGGTCGATGGATACTTTCCACCAATATTTTTGTAAGCTTCTAAGGCCGACGAAAACGAAGTCATGTCTTGTCGCGATGTGCTTACGGCCGCTGAGTCCTTAATCCTCCCCATGCTGTAAATCGCCCCCCCTAGAATCAGGCCAATGATTCCCATCACAATGACCATTTCGAAGAGGCTAAATCCGCGAGCCATCCGCGGGGAGATCCCTTTATTTCCTTTTGATTGAATTTTCATGATTTTGTTGAGAATAACGTTATACCTATGAAAGCGCCGAAGGTGCAAAAAGTTGTCGGTTGTTTTCAGAAAAACAATCGTTCCTTCTCGGCCGATGGCGCGGACGAGCGATAAAATCGACGAAAACCGCTAAATCACAATAATTTACCACCTAAAATCTCACATTTTAAATTAGAACGCACCCTCGACTAGGTTGACATCCGGTTTCGCTCCCTCCTCAAGCACGATTTCTACCACATCATAGCGCCAAGAGATCTGGCGGCGAACGTCCTGATTTTTTCCGGGGCGGACCTCTTTCCCAAGCAAACGTAGCCATTCCGTCGCTCCACGCGTGATTAGAGCACGTTTTTCGGCATTCACAGCACGCATCGGACGGCCGTAATCACGCCGAGTTCTCGTCTTCACTTCCGCAAAAACGAGAAGTTCGAGATGATCACCGCCTCGCAGAACGAGATCAACCTCGCCCCCCTGTGGAGCGCGAAAATTACGGAAAAGGACCTTCCAGCCGCGAGATTGCAGGTATTTCGCTGCAATTTTCTCGCCTAAAGCCCCAATTTGGTGCGGCGAAAGCTCACTCAAGCGGCAAGGACAGTTGAGCAACCGGCTGGAACGAGCGACGGTGGATTTCGCACGGACCCAAAGTCCGGAGGGCTTCAAGGTGAACTTTAGTGCCATATCCTTTGTGCTTTTCGAATCCGTAACCGGGAAAGCGAACCGCCGCCTTCCGCATAATACGATCACGAGTTACTTTGGCAAAAATACTGGCGGTGGCAATCGAAAGACTCTTTGAATCGCCCTTCACAATCCCCTCATGAGGGTAAGGGAAATTCGGAACAGAAAGGCCGTCGATCAGGCACATCCCGACTTCTACCCCTAGCCCCTTCACCGCCCGAGCCATCCCCAAATGAGTCGCTCTAAGGACATTCACTTTGTCAACCTCCTTGGCCTCCACAAGACAAACCGACCATTTAATATCGGGATTTTCGCTTAACTCATCATACAACGCCTCCCGCTTCTTTTCAGTAAGCTTCTTGGAGTCATTAATCACAGGATGACTAAAATCGGGAGGAATAATCGCCGCCCCAACCGAAACCGGGCCCGCTAAAGGACCTCGCCCAGCTTCATCCACGCCGATCACAATCCCGAGATCGGAATAACGTTTTTCAAATTCAAGGTCAGGCATCACGTTCGACAAGTTCGAGCTCACTCAGTTGCTAAATTCAACTTTCCTAGTCAGCCTGACCTCAACGTATCAATAAATCCACTTCCTTATTTCTAGATGATCACCCGAACGACCTCCGACAATTTTGCAAAAGTCCGGGGCACCTTCATGCGATCCCTTTAAAGGAATGATCATTGCACTTTTGAGAGTCATCAGACCCATGCATAATCTAATCCTTTGAGACAAATCGCTTGAGAGCACAACCAGTCATTACGCTTGTTCAATCTGTGGCCTGAATTCTCACTTGTGATCCCCTTTTTCGGATTTACGATTCTAGTTAATCAGCACAAGCCATTTGAAGAAGAACATCATTATCATTGGAGCAGGACCCGGCGGACTTACCGCAGCTATGCTCCTCGCCCATCGGGGCTACAAAGTTACCCTCCTAGAAAAGGAGGAACGCGTAGGCGGCCGAAATGCTCGGATCGACCTTGGGCCCTACTCCTTCGATACAGGCCCTACTTTTCTTCACCAAAAATTCACCCTCGACGAAATTTTCGCCGAGGTCGGGCGCAAAAGCGAAGATTACCTCGACTTCGTGAAGCTCGATCCTATGACCCGGCTTACCTGGGGGGATGTGTCTCTTGAAACTAGCTGCGACCGCGAAAAAATGGCCGCCAATATCCGCTCAGTTTTCCCCGAAGAAGAAGAAAACTTCCTCCGTTTCATGGACGATCATGCCAAGAAACTACGGACGATTTTCCCTTGCCTTCAGAAGCCCTACCAAAAGCTTTCCTCATACCTTGACCCGACTCTTTTCAAAGCGCTTCCACACGTCGCCACGACAAAGTCAGTGATGGATGTGTTAGGAAACTACTTCACCGACGATCGGCTCAAACTTGCCTTTACCTTCCAAGCAAAATACCTCGGTATGTCACCCTGGAAATGTCCAGGGCTCTTCAGCATCCTCTCCTACATCGAATACGAACACGGTATCTACCACACCCAAGGGGGGCTCTCTGAAATCTCCGAAAGTATGGCTCGTGTTGTGGAGGAAGAGGGAGGCGAAATCCGCTTCAACTCCGAGGTGAAAGAGATTAAGTATGTTGGTAAGACCGCTGCCGAGGTCGAATTGACCGATGGGCAGGTCCTTTCGTGCGATCAACTCATCGTCAATGCAGACTACGCGTATGCGCGTAGTGCGATCTTCGGGGAGAAAAAGAAGCCCCGCGAAGAACTCCTCAAGAAAAAATATTCGTGCTCCACCTTCATGCTCTACCTTGGCGTAGATAAAATCTATGAAGACCAACCACACCACCACATCATCTTTGCAGACAATTATCATCGTAATCTAAATGAAGTCCTCGAGGGGAAGACAATCTCGAAGGATATGTCGATTTACATTCGAAATTCCAGCGTCACCGATCCCACTGTTGCTCCTCCCGGGCACTCTCAACTTTACCTTCTCGTTCCAACCGTTAACACACGTCATGGTCACGATTGGGCTGCCGAAAAAGAAGCTTACGCGGAACAGATTATTGACCGCATGATCGAGAAGACCAACATGAAGGACCTCCGCGAACACATCGTGAAAAAGAAGGTTCTTACCCCAAAAAGTTGGGAGGACTCTAATATCTTTATCGGAGCGACTTTCAACCTCGCCCATACCTTGGACCAAATGCTCCACTTCAGACCGCAAAACAAGCTCAAGGGCTTTGATAATCTCTATCTCGTCGGAGGTGGAACCCATCCAGGTAGCGGGCTTCCCACGATTTACGAGAGCGCTCGCATCACCGCGAACCTCATCGATGAGGACTACGGCACGAAGCGTCAACGCGTCGACTTCGCTACCAAAATTCTCGAAGAAACCGTAAAGTAGGCTACTTCAGGAATTTACGGATCCAGCGGTAGGCCTTCTCGTAAGGGGGTAACATCTCAGTGAAATCTTTTTTGATAAAAAAGCGCTTTGTCACCGACTTCTCGCAGCTGAAAGACTCAACCCCGAATCTCCCCCGATACCTCCCGTATCCACTCTCACCTACCCCTCCCAGCGGAAGCTGTAGTTGCGAAAACTGCTTCATCGTATCATTCAGACAGAGCGACCCCGATGGCAAAGCCCTCGTCACCGCATTCGTGAAATTTGCTTTCCTGCTGAAACAATAAACCGCCAGCGGATTTTCCATCTTCTCAAGACGCCCCACGAGTTCATTCTGATCAGTAAACCCGACGATCGGAAACACCGGCCCAAAGATTTCTTCCTGCATCGCCGGATGATCCCAGCCCGCATTGAGGATGATTCGAGGCGCTAGAAAAAATCGCTCCTCATCATCTTCACCGAAGGTCTTAACCTCACCTTCACAAAGGGCCTTCACCCTTTCTACATGATCAGATGAAATCAATGCAGCCATCTCCTCCGACCAAGGGATTTCTTTTAGTATCTCCTCACACGCCCTCTCAAAATCAATCCTCACCTTCTCTTTCACTGCGACAAAATCCGGCGCGAAACAGGTTTGCCCCGCATTGAAAAACTTCCCAGCCAGCACCCGCCGCGCCGCAATTTTTAGGTCTACTCCCTCATCTACCACACAAGGGCACTTGCCGCCCAACTCCATCAAAGTAGGCGTCAAAAACTGAGCCGCCTTCATCGCCACTTTTCGACCCACTCTCGTACTTCCCGTAAAAAAGATGAAATCGAATTTCTCATCCAGTAAAGCCTCCACGATCTCCACCCCTCCCGTGACCACTTCAGCCCCACCCTGATCAAAAACTTCCTCGATGATCTCACGTAAAACCCGCTCACTCGCTGGAGCCAATTCCGAAGGCTTCAACACCACTGTGTTTCCAGCCGCGATCGCCGCAATAATTGGGCTAAGAGATAACTGAAAGGGATAATTCCAAGGAGCGATCACAAGGACTACCCCAAATGGTTCGCGGTCAATCCAACTGCGGCAGGGCCAGAAATAAACCGGTGAACTCACACGGCGACGCCTCAGCCATTTTTTCATGTTTTTGCGAACAAACCGTAACTCCTGCAGCAAAAAGTAATACTCCGAAAGATACGCCTCCATCCCCGGCTTCCCTAAATCCTCAGCCAAAGCAGCCAAAAGATCATCCCGCCTCGAAAGCAAAACCTTTTCGAGTTTAGCCAAGGCGTCCCGTCTATTATCCAACCCGAGAAAGGCGCCAGAGCGAAAAAACTTTCGCGCTCGCCCTACAACTTCTCGAATTCCGTCACTCATCCCCCTCAAAGTAAAATGCTTCGCCCTGTTGACAAGGGAAGACTCCCAACGAAGATGGCGTTCAGTGAAAACGTCCAAAGTTGCAGTCATCGGCGCCGGTCTTGGCGGACTTTCTGCTGCCATCTCACTTCGCGCGGCTGGCTACCAAGTCGAAGTCTTTGAAAAGAACGAGAAAATCGGCGGTAAACTCAACCTATTCGAGAAAGACGGCTTCACCTTTGACCTCGGACCCTCGATTTTCACCCTCCCCCAGTTCTTTCGAGACCTCTTTGAGCGAGCCGGAAAAAGGATGGAAGACTATGTGCAACTCGACGCCGTGACTCCCCACTGGCGCAACTTTTTCGAAAAAGGGCCTTCTATCGATCTTTATCAGGAAAATGAGCTCATGAAAGGTGAGCTCGCGAAACTCCCCGGTGATCTCGAAAAAAATTGGGCAGAACTCCAAAGTTTCCTCGATTATGGTCGCAAGCAATACGGTATCGTCAACGACGGCTACTTCAAAAAGGGCCTCGATAATCTTTGGGAATTCATCAAGCACTACAAGCTCGGCCTCATGGGCGGTAAGATCGACTACCGAGCGACCATGGCCGAATCCATAGCCAAGCGCCTGAGCGACCCAAAGCTCCGCATGATTTTTGAATACTTCATCAAGTATGTTGGGTCCTCCGCTCTCCAAGCGCCCGGCTACATGAACTTGATGCCCATTATCCAATACGACTACGGTCTTTGGTATGTTCGTGGAGGCATGTATCAACTCGCAAACGGCCTTGGGAAATTAATGGAGGAAATGAACATTACCGTTCACCTCAATGCCGATGTCCAAAGTATTACAAAAGAAGGAAAAAAGGTGACGTCAGTCAACCTTGCCGACGGCACTTCTCATGCTGCGGATATTATCGTGAGTAATATGGAAGTCATTCCGGCCTACCAAAAACTCCTGAACGAGCCATCTGCCTTCACTCAAAAACTCGACAAGAAATTCTCGCCGGCCTGCTCTGGTATTGTTCTCCATATCGGAACAGACAGGCCATTCCCTCAGTTGGCTCACCACAACTTTTTCTTTTCTGAGAACCAGCACAAGCACTTCAAGACTGTCTTTGAAAAGCAAGAACTTCCGGAAGATCCGACTCTCTATGTCGTTGCCCCGACCCGGACTGATGCGACCAAAGCCCCGACAGGTTCTGACAATATTAAAATTCTTCCGCATATTCCACCACTCCATGAGGGTTCGAATATCACCCATGAAGACTACGTCGCTCTCAAAGAACGCTGCCTCGATAAAATGGAGCGCTGTGGCATCAAGGGACTTCGGGAAAGCATCGTCGTCGAAGACCTTCTCACTCCAGTTGACATCGAAAGGATGTATCGTTCTAACCGCGGATCAATTTACGGTGTAGTCACCGACTGGAAGCGGAACTATGGATTCAAGGCACCCAAAACTTCCTCTAAATATAAGAACCTCTACTTCACTGGCGGAAGCACTAATCCAGGTGGTGGAATGCCCATGGTGATTCTCTCTGGGCAAAACTGCGCTGACCGTATTATCGCGCGCCACCCTCTTTCGTGAGCTAAGCATTCTACCAGTGAACCCTTACAAAAAGAGATGTTCCTCGCACTTCCAGTCATCGCACTTCTAATTTCTTTCGCGATTCTCTTCTCTCTCTGCCGTCCACGCTACCTCACTTCAAAAACCGCCAATCCTGGGAAAATTTCCATCATCATACCGGCTCGTGACGAAGAACATAATATTTCGAAGCTTCTCACCTCCATTCGCAGCCAATCCAGTCAACCATTGGAGATCCTCGTCATTGATGATCAATCGATTGACCAAACTACCGCAGTGGCACGTGAGCTGGGGGCTACGGTTATTCTAGGAAAAGAAATGCCCGCGGGTTGGAAAGGCAAGACTTGGGCTTGCCAACAAGGAGCCGATGCCGCGGTTGGCGAATGGTATCTTTTTCTCGATGCCGACATCACCCTCCTCGAGAATGGACTCGCTAAATTAGCAGCTCTTACCTCAGTTAAGGCCACCCATTCTATTTGCCCTTTCCACAGAATTGAAAGCCCCTACGAACAACTTTCCGCCTTCTTTAATACTATCACCCTTGCCGGCGTCGACACCTTCGCAGCAACGCCATCTTCTCAGGGCACCCTCTTCGGCCAAGTCCTCTTAATTCATCGCGACCACTATCAGAAGGCCGGGGGACATGAAGCAGTCAAAGATGAAATACTTGAGAACTTCCAATTCGCGCAACGCCTCAAAGCCCAAAAATACGACGTCAATTTATATCTCGGTAAGGGAACCGTCGAAATGCGTATGTTCCCCCAAGGTTTCGCTCAACTCACGAGCAGCTGGAAAAAGGGCTTCCTTGCCGGCGCAGCTCAATCCCCTAGGCGCGCGCTTCTCACTACCTCACTTTGGCTCACCGGAGGCATGATGCTGTTGGTCGCCTTTACTCTCATTCCCTTTGGAGATTCCACTTTTCTATTGGCAACTCTCTTGTGCTCATTTTGTTACGGTTTTCTCTCCTTCTTTTGTTTTCGGCTCGCCGGCAACTTCTCGCTCTGGACAGCCCTCCTTTTCCCGATCCCTCTCTTATTTTATCAACTCCTCTTTTTTAAGGCTCTCCTTGATCAGAAGAAAGGCGTGAAACCTATCTGGAAAGGTCGCACCATCGACTCATAACACGCCATGTGGCTCGAATTTTCCAATCTAACCATCACCTTGCTCAACTGCCTTGGCATCCCCGCGGTCCACTTGGCGATCGCTTGGCTCTGCGAACAATTCAGCGACCACCGTTTCATCCGTTGTCTCCCGTCTGTCGCACCAAAGCCGAATAAGTTTTACGAAAAATACCTCTTCATTCGCCGTTGGAAGCATCTCTTGCCAGATGGAGCGCCATGGTTCGATGGCTTCCCAAAAAAAAAGCTTCAATCCACCGAGCCCGACTACCTCCGTAAGTTTATTCTGGAAACCCGACGCGGCGAATTTTCCCATTGGGTTCAGTGGATCCTAATTACCAGTTTCATTGCGTGGAATCCGTTTCCAGCCAACCTCATAATCATCGCTTACGCTTTCGCCTCAAACGTCCCCTGCCTCGTCAACCTGCGACACACCCGTCAGCGTCTTCTTCCTGCCCTCATAAAACAGTTATAATTGGGGATTCATCCAAGGTTCATTTTCATTCGGATAGATTCGCGATGTCATGAAACAGACCAAGCTCATCGTAACTATCATCTCTGCTTTCCCGTTCATGCTCTCCGCCCAAGGTCCAGGTGGTCCCGGAGGGCCTCCTCCGACCGATCCCCTCACCGCCCTTCTCGATAAGAACGAAGATGGCAAACTCTCAGCCGGCGAAATAAAGCGCGCTCCAAAAGCCCTTCTTAAGCTCGACGAAAATGATGACGACTCGATCAGTTCCGATGAATTGAAACCCGAAGAGCCCAAAAAGAGCCGACGCCAACGCCGCAAAGAAAGAGACGGAGAAGGGCAACCACCACGCCCTCCTCAACCACAAAACTCCCCACTCATGGAAGCGCTCGATACCAATGAAGACGGAGAGCTTTCAAAAGAAGAAATCGCAAACGCTATCAAATCATTGACTGCTCTCGACATAGATCGCGACGGAAAGCTCTCCCAAGAGGAATCTGGACTCGATTCTAAGAAAGACCTGCAGCGCAGCAGACCTCCTCAAGGTGGGCTTCCGCAGAATGGACAAGGAGGACCTCCGCAGGGTGGAAAAAGACCACCTCGGCGCTAAAACTTTCGCCTTTGATGCCCCGCTATATCGTTTCAACGCAATCTAGCAGGGTTCTTTAAGCTTAGTTCAAAAGATCATCTCTGTTTTTTTAGATAATCTAGTAAGAGCCTGACTCCAACCCCAGTTCCGACAGGGCCGCCTTGATAATCTCGGCGCGTCGCCCCCCAAGCAGTCCCAGCTATATCTAGGTGAGCCCAAGGAATATCACCCACAAAGTTTGAGAGAAACGCACCCGCAGTGCATGAACCTGCTCCGGTTGAAGGACTTCCAATATTCTTCAAGTCCCCAACCGAGCCTTTCATATCTTCTTTGTGGAAATCAATAATCGGTAGCGGCCAGACCAATTCACCAGTCGTCTGCCCCGAAGCCACTAGTTCATCTGAAAGCGTTTTGCTATTTCCCATCACTCCGGTCAACTCGTGACCGAGGGCGACCACCACCGCCCCAGTTAAAGTCGCTAAATCAATCATAGCATCCGGCTTGATCGTTTTCTCAGCATATGCCAGCGCGTCAGCTAAAATCAGGCGCCCTTCGGCATCCGTATTGAGAACTTCAATCGTAAGCCCATTACTCGCAGTCACCACATCACCTGGCTTCACTGAACTTGCATCGGGCATATTCTCCGAGGTTGGAACAAGACCATGGACCTCGACATCAGGATTCAACCCCGCAAGCGCATGAAAGGTTCCTAGCACGGCGGCTCCACCTGACATGTCATATTTCATCTCGTCCATCCGCGCCGATGGCTTGATGCTGATCCCACCAGAATCAAATGTCAGTCCTTTGCCCACCAAGCAAATCTTACGCTTCGTCTTCTTGGCGGGCTTATAAACAAGATGGATCAAATAAGCCGGCTCCGAAGAACCTCGAGAGACTGATAATAGAGAACCCATTCCGAGCTTCTCCATCGACTTTTCGTCAAGGGCCTTTACTGTGATTTTTGGAGAGTTCTTCGCAATCTTACGAGCCTCGGCGACCATATCCCTTGGACGCATCTTATTTGCAGGGGTGTCCTGTAAGCGACGAGCGAAAGTATTCCCCTCACCCACGATCACCCCAGTCTTAGCCCCTCTAGAAACCTCCTTCGAAGACTGGATAATTAACTTTTTAAGAGAACACTTTTTCGGTGAACGCTTAAAATTAACAAGACGATGGGCTCCCATCACCAAACCTTCCCCCAAGGCCTGCCCAAAATCTTCAGCAGATTTATCCAGCTTAAGATCCACCCAAAAGGTCACCGACGCCGCATAAGTCTTCTGGGCTTTCTGGGCCGCAATTGCTGCGGCCCGTCTCACCGTCTCCAGATCAAACGATTTCCCCTTTCCCAACCCGATCAAAAGCACCCGCTCTGCCGGACCATCGATCGTATCAGCAAACCGAGTCTCCCGACTCTTCCCCGAAAATGAAGCTTCGACACTTTTCGGAATCGTAACTCCTGACGGTAATTTGGGAGTTCTTCCCTCTGGAGATAATATTACCAATAAATCCGTCTTCGTCACTTTCGCGGAAATCGTCTTAAATGAAATTTTCATGAACCACGGAATGCCCAAAAGACCTGATCAAATCCAGCTTAAACGGTCCAATAATCAATCGACCAAAAGACGCGCTCGCTGAGGAGACCTATTTCAGCTAAAGACAGGAAATGAGCGTATTTGCAAAATTAATTCTCGTCGCAACTGCAGCGACAATCACTGCACCATCAGTGATTTTTGCCCAAGCATCAAAACCCCGCGTCAACAATGAGAAACCCGAAAAAGCAAAAGGGCAAGTCAAGCGTATCCATCCACACGCCCTTAAGCTCATCCTCACCGGAAAGAAAAAAGAGGCTGCAGAATATCTCGAGAAAACATCGGCCGCCAAAATCAACCCAGACCACACCAAGCTTCTTCAGGACATTATCAAAGGCCAAAAAAACGCCTGGCAATACGATGCAAAGACTTGGCCCTGGGACCGCGTCCTTCCAAACACTTCCCTCAAGAAGGACGCCCCAAGCAACAAGTTCACCATCGGCTTTGGCGGTGGATCTGGATATGTCCCCGAAAACGAAAGAATGTGGGACACCATAGGAGCTATCGAGCCACGCGCCCTTCTCCTTCTTGGCGACAATGTTTACATCGACGACCCCGAGACCCCGGAGATGCAACGCTTCCACTACTATCGTCGTCAAAGCCAACCAGAGTGGGGCAAACTCGCAAAAACCGTTCCCATCTACTCGATTTGGGACGACCACGACTTCACAACTAACGATGGCTGGGGAGGACCCGATATCGAAAAACCATCATGGAAACGAGATGTCTGGGAAATCTACAAAGAGAATTGGGATAACCCCTACTACGGGGGTGGAAAAGAAAACCCAGGTTGCTGGTTTGATTTTAGCATCGGCGATGTTCATTTCATCATGATCGACGGGCGCTATTACCGAGAGTCACCCAAGGATGAAAGTCCTTCCATGCTCGGACCTGTCCAGATGAAATGGCTCAAGAAAACCCTCACGGAAAAACCTGCCACCTTTACAGTGATCTGCACTAATGTCCCCATGGCTCCGAAAGTCAAACCCGGCTCCAAAGACACTTGGGACGGATACCCGGAAGAACGCACCGAGATTTATCAATACATCGCCGATCAAAAAATTCCCGGCGTCGTCATTCTCTCCGCTGATCGCCACCGCTCGGATGCCTACAAGGTCGATACCGAAATCAATGGCATGTATCCCCTCTTCGAGTTCAGCTCGTCACGACTCACCAATCAACACGTTCATAAACTCATCGACCACTCCCTCTTCGGCTACAACGAAAAGCAGTCCTTTGGAAAAATCGATTTTGATCTCACCACCAAAGATCCAACTGTCAAATACACCATCATCAATATCGACGGAAAAAAGATTCACGATCTCACCGTCAAGCTCAGCCAACTTCAGTTTCAATAAGTCTTCGATATGAAATCCCTCTTTCCTGTCATTTTCATTCTGCTGAGCGCACAAGGATTCTCCAAACTCAAACTGCCTCATATTTTCGGCAGCCAGATGGTTCTGCAACGCGACAAGCCCGCCCGTATTTGGGGTTGGGCAGATACCGACAAAGAAATCGCCATCACCTTCGCCGGTCAGAAAAAATCCATCGTCTCCGGGAAAAATGGCAAATGGGAAATCTCGCTAGACCCAATGCCTGCAAATGCCACGGGCCAAACACTCAAAATCGTTTCAGAAGATCACTCGATCATTTTGGACGACGTCCTTCTTGGTGATGTCTGGATCTGTGGAGGACAAAGCAATATGGAATGGAGGCTTCGCAGCTCCCGCGACGCCGATATTGAAATCCCCAGCGCACGCTATCCCGCGATCCGATTTATTCGGATCGAACCCGAAGGTCTACCGGAACCCCAAGACGACTTTCCATCGGAAGATGGCGCGGGAATTTGGAACCAATGCTCTCCCGAAACGATCGGTGACTGCTCCGGCGTCGCTTACTTTTTTGGGCAACGCCTTCACCGGCGGCTCGATGTTCCCATCGGTCTAGTTAACGCCGCCTGGGGCGGAACAATGGCTCAACACTGGGTTACCCGTCGCACTCTCAAGACCCTACCTACCATGAAGCCTTACTTCACAGACTATGAGGAAAAGTGTCAGGCGTGGATCGATAAGGGAGCTGAAAAAGGAGCCGCCAAACGCCTTGCCAAAGACCTCAAAGAATGGGAGAGGCGCACAAAGGAAGCGGAAGCTAAGGGAGAAAAGAAGCCCGGTGGAAAGCCTAATCCACGCAACTATCAAAATCCTAATCAGGGGCGTATCCCTTCGGGAGCACTCAACGCCATGATTATGCCATTGAAAGGACTCGCTATTCAGGGCGCTCTTTTCTACCAAGGTGAAAATAACTCCTTCGGTAATAGTTGGATTCCCTTCCGCGAAACCTTTCCTTCTGTTATCTCTGACTGGCGAAAGATCTTCCGGGACCCAAACTTGCCTTTTGGCATCATTCAAATTGCAGGATGGAGTACCCGACGCTCAATGACTTATGACATGAATCACCACACTAACGTGATTCGCGAACAACAATTCCTAACCTGGCAAAACACGCCTAACACCGGTCTGATCGTCAGCTTCGATGCAAATAGTGACTCTAATATTCACCCGCATCGGAAGTATCCGGTTGGCGATCGCTCTGCCCGGTGGGCACTCTCAACCGTCTATGGTATTAAAGACGGCACTCGCTCTGAGAATCCACTTGAATGGCATGGCCCGATCTACAAATCGATGGCGATCCAGGAGAAAAAAATCCTGATTAGCTTTGGAGAAAAAGGATCTAGCGGACTTCGTCTCGACCAAACCGATGCGCGCGGTTTTTACATCGCAGGAAAAGATCAGGTCTTCCACCACGCCGATGCAAGAGTTGTAAAACCTTCAAGCGTCGAAGTCTGGTCCGAAGATGTCCCCGAACCTATCGCCGTTCGCTACGCATGGTCCAACCTGCCTTTAGGAACCCTCATGAACGGCAAAGAACTTCCCGCTTACCCATTCCGAACTGACTCTTGGCCACTTAAGCCCCACTACGGAGAGGACCTCTATTACGTAGGGTCACCCTCAAAAGACCCGAATTAAACGGATAAAACACAAGTTATAAGTCCATCAAGATAGCGATTTTTTTCGATCCGAGATCATTGATTCAAGTTCCTCCACGACTTAAAAAAATCAAACCTACCCATTACCGGGCATTCAAAATTTTAAAGATTCTTCCTGTTAACCTTCCCTTTCTGGACAGTCCCCCACCTTCATCCTATCCACTGAAAACCTCATTGGTCCTCTCAATTTATGATTAAGCCTCAACTAGCCGGTCTCATTTCTTCCATCTGCGCCCTACAAGCCCTCTTGGCCGCCGGTCCTGCCGGCAATATGGCACAACCCGACTTTACCAAAGGGGACCGCATTCCGGAAGGAGCAGTCCACGATTGGAATTTAGGAGCCACTGGCGCACGTGGCTGGATGTTTAGCGACAAGATGGTGACCTCTGACGCCCGCCAAATCAGAATCACGAGAGTCGCCACCGGTTCTCCATCCGATGGCAATCTTGAAGAGGGGGACGTTATTCTTGGAGTCGACAAAAAAAACTTCGCGTATGACCCACGTACTGAATTTGGAAAAGCCCTAACGGCGGCAGAGTCAGTGGATGGAAAAGGAGCTCTTTCCCTTATTCGATGGCGTGATGGAAAAACAGAAAATATCACGCTCAAGCTTCCAATTTTGGGCGGCTACAGCAAAACCGCTCCCTACAATTGCGCCAAATCCAAAACCATCCTCGAGCAAGGGTGTAAGATTCTCGCGGTGAAAATCAAAGCAGCCAGCTATCGCGAAAACCCTATCACCCGTTCCTTGAATGCCCTTGCTCTGCTTGCAAGCGGAGACCCTGCTTATCTTCCGCTCGTTCGTAAGGAAGTCGAATGGGCCTCCACTTTCGAAAACAGAAGCTTCCAAACTTGGTATTATGGCTACGTGATCATGCTCATCTCGGAGTATTCCCTCTCCACAGGTGACAAAAGCTTTCTCCCAAATCTCAAACGGCTCGCAATGGAAGCCGCCAATGGTCAAAGCAAGGTAGGATCATGGGGACACCGTTTTGCCAACCCTGATGGACGTCTCGCTGGCTATGGAATGATGAACGCGCCCGGCCTTCCGCTCACCATCTCTCTGATTCTAGCTCGCGCAGCCGGTATTGATGATCCAAAACTTTCCCAAGCAATTGAAAACAGTGCCAAGCTCCTCCGCTTCTATAACGGAAAAGGAGCCGTGCCCTACGGCGACCACGCCCCTTGGATCGAAACCCACGATGATAACGGTAAAAATGGAATGGCCGCCGTCCTCTTCAGCTTGCTCGGCGAATCAAAAGCAACCAAGTATTTCTCCCGCATGAGCGTGGCGTCCCACGGCCCTGAGCGCGACGGCGGGCATACTGGAAACTTTTGCAACATCCTCTGGGCGATGCCTGGAGTCGCGCAATCTGGCCCTAATGCAACCGGAGCATGGATGAAGGAATTTGGCAGCTGGTATTTCGATCTCGCTAGACAGTGGGATGGCGCCTTTGTTCACCTTGGTCCACCTTCCATGAAGAAGGATAGCTACGCTAATTGGGACTGCACTGGGGCTTATCTCCTCGCTTATGCTATGCCTCTAAAACACCTTTGGCTCACTGGAAAAAGGAAGCCACTTGCTCCTCAAATCGGGCTTCAAGAAGCTGAATCTCTGATCCGAGTGGGGCGAGGTTGGGATAACAAGGACCGTAATTCTGCTTATGATTCCCTCGATGCGGACACCCTCTTGGAAGCCTTAAGCAGCTGGTCCCCCGTCGTTCGGGAAAGAGCCGCGATGGCCATTGGACGACGCAAGGGCAGCCCTCCTTTAACTGCCCTCATGAAACTTCTTCGCTCCAATAAGCTCTATGAGCAACTTGGAGCGAGCCAAGCCATCATTTCACTTCGAGGACGCGGAGCCGCGGCTGTCGAGACTCTCGAAAAAAACCTCTCTTCAAAAGATCTTTGGCTTCGAATCAAAACCGCTGAGGCACTCGCCGCTATCGGGAAACCCGCCATGAAGACCGCTCCAAAACTTCTTCAACTTCTCACCGAAATTGACACGAAGAATGACCCCCGTGGCATGCAGCAACGTTACTTTTCCTTCGCCCTTTTTAATGGCAGGGGAGGCTTACTCAGCCGTTCACTAGAGGGAATCGATCGCGAAATTCTTTTTAAAGCAGTGAAAGCCGGGCTGCAAAATGAGGATGGTCGCGCAAGAGGCAGTTTCGGCTCAGTCTATCGCAATCTCTCCCCCACAGAAATTAAGCCCCTTCTTCCCGCTATCCTCACGGCTATCGAAAACCCGGCTCCAAGCGGGGTCATGTTCGCTGCCGAGATCCGGATCGAAGGCTTAAAAGTCCTTGCAGCCAATCATGTCAAAGAAGGCATCAAAGCTTGCGTCGAATACACGGGGAAACAGAACCCTTGGGCCAGCGAAAAACGGACACCCGAAATTATGAAGATTCTTCTCGCTTATGGTTCACACGCCAAGGAAATCATCCCGGATCTTGAAGTAATAGCGACTCGGTTCGACGGCGGAGAGCCCAACTTCCCAGGACGACTTAGCAAACAAAAGGCCGCCATCTTAAGGGAGACCATCGAGAAAATCAAAGCTTCGAAAAAATCGCCCCAACTCATCAGCATTCTCTAAATTCCAACTTCCATCACTATGCTACGCCACTCATTTTTCTTTCTTCTGACCTCGCTGCTTTCTCTTTCGGCCCACCCTGTCCCAGAAAGCGCCAAATGGCTCACTTACTCGGGAGGAGAAGGCCCCGGCAAAGGAAAACACGTTGTGCTAATTGCCGCCGATCAAGAATACCGCAGTGAACAAGCTATGCCCATGATGGCCGGAATCCTTAGCGAGCATCATGGCTTTGATTGCACTGTTCTCTTTGGCGTAAACGAGAAAGGAATGGTTGACCCAACAATGCCGGTCTATCCGAAGAAAGGAAAAGAAGATGAATTCGAACAGCACAATATTCCCGGACTAGAACACCTAATGTCGGCCGACCTTGTAATCTTCTTCCACCGCCTACTCACTCTTCCAGAAGGCCAATTAAAGAAAATCGCTACATACCTCGACTCCGGAAAACCAATCATCGCACTTCGCACCGCCAACCACGGGTTTCGAGGTCGCATTCCCTATTCCAAGGAAGGAAAGAACATCAATTTTGGTCGAGATATTCTCGGCGGATCTTTCATGGGCCATCATGGGGGCTGGCACCGGGAAGCGACCCGCGGAACAATCGTTAAAGAACTCGCAGGGCACCCCATTGTTTCAGGAGTCCAAGACATCTGGGGTCCATCTGATGTTTATCGCACTTACAAGGAAGGAACCACCCTTCCAGAAGAATGCACTGCCCTCGTCTGGGGCCAGCCACTCACAGGCCTTTCTCCCGAAGACGAACCAAACATCAAGAAGGAAGCACTCCCGGTCGCTTGGTTCAAAACATGGAGCACGAGCATGGGCACTAAAGCTCGTGTCTTCAACACAACCATGGGAAGCGCCCGTGATCTACAGAGTGCAGGATTGAGAAGACTCATCATCAACGCCTCTTACTGGGGAATGGGGCTAGAAGACAAAATCACTCCGAACCGCAGCGTGGCATATACCCGTAAATACGAGCCCCGACCGAGTGGATTTAACTACGAAAAGCTCGGCGTCCATCCACAGCTTCCTTCGGAGTTTCGATAACCCACTCACCCCATAACCCGCCCAAAGTAATCGCCCCTTGTTTTCACCCAAAAAGGCAATTTCTAATCGCTTACACAAGCACCTAAACACAGGGGCGCGCAAACCATCGGAAAATAAATATGAAGATTCTAATTTTTCTTAATATCGCAACATTATGCCTTAGCCATTCACCCCGAGCAGAAGAACGGAAACCCAACATCCTTCTTTTGATGTCCGACGACCTAAACTCAGCGCTTAGCGGTTTCGGTCATCCACAATGCAAAACTCCACGGCTTGACGCCCTGGCCAAGCGAGGCGTCCGCTTTGAGAATATGCACTGCCAATACCCGGTTTGCGGTTCCTCCCGCGCCTCATTGATGACCGGACTTTATCCTTACACTAATGGCATGCTAGGTAACGGAGGTAACCTCCGAAAAAATCTTCCCAATGTCGTGACACTATCACAACTCTTCCGCAACAATGGCTACCACGCCGGTCGTGTAAGCAAGATTTATCATATGGGTATCCCCTTCGAAATCATTGCAGGAACAGCCGATCATGACGATGCTCCGTCTTGGGACGAGACGGTCAACATTAAGGCCCCCGAACAGAACGCTCCTGGTGAAAGAACGGAGTGGTCTCCAAAGGATAAAAGCTCCCAGACTTTTACCGGAGTCGAGGCATCGACCAGCGATCTCGAACATGCTGACGGGATGGCGGCGGATGCCGCAATCGAATTCCTAAAACAAAATAAGGATAAGCCCTTTTTTCTAGGTTGTGGCTTTGTCCGTCCCCACGTTCCTCTAGTTGCACCTTCTAAATATTTTGATCGCTACGATCGCGATACCATGGTCGCCCCAGAGGTTCCCAAGGGAGACCTTGAGGATGTCCCAAAAATTATTCGAAACTATAAATCCATAGATCGCTACGGCGTGACCCCCGAACTACACAAAGGATTACTAGAAGCCTATTACGCCAGCATTTCGTATATGGATGAGCAGGTCGGCCGGGTGTTAAAAGCTCTTGACGAATTGGGGTTACGAGAAAATACCATCGTAATTTTCTCCAGTGATCACGGATATCTCTTAGGGCATCATCACAAGTTTCAAAAGCAACACCTATTCGAAGAATCAACCCGTGTTCCATTTATCCTCAGTGTCCCATGGATGACAAAATCGCATGGACACGCTAGCAATAAAATCACCGAACTGGTTGACCTTTACCCGACTCTAGCAGAACTCGCTGGATTAACTCCACCTGCAAACCTCCAGGGCCAGAGCCTCTTGCCCCTCCTCAAGAATCCTACAACGAAGGAATGGTCCAAAGATCTCGCATTCTCGATCAGTCGAAGTGGCGGAGAATCCATTCGTACATCTAAATGGCGATTTACTCATTGGGGATTCGGAGCAAAAGGGGAAGAGCTTTACGATCTAAAAAATGATCCTAACGAATTTACCAATCTCGCAAGAGACCCGAATTACAGTGGTCGCTTAAATCAACTCAAGGCACGCCTCAAAACAAAGAGAAAAGCGGCTGGATACGATGCCAGCCGATACAAATAAGCTTCGCTTGCTCCCTCTTGCTTCGAATCGCCTGAGGAGAAATTTGCGCCCCCTATCAGGGACCCCTAGGTCTCCCCTGGCGCGCACAAGCTGACTCCGAGGCCACTGTCTTCGAGCGGCTTCAAAGACAACCAGTTTTATGACACTCCGGAATAACTACTCCCTCTTAATTACGATTAGTTCCTTAGCACCTCGACCTCACAATTCGGTAGCACTTTTTTAAAGGATTCGACCCCTGTATTTGTGACCTTGGTATCACAAAGGTTCAGTCGTTTTAAGCTCTTTAGCGACTTTAAATGTTCTAGACCTGTGTCAGTCAGAGGGTTTCTTTCGATTTGCAGCTCCGTCAGCTTCGTGAGTTTCCCAATCTCGGGTGGGAGCGTGGTAAGTTGGTTACCCTCAAGATACAACCACGTCAGGTTCGTGAGCTGTCCAATCTCAGGC
>JAKMGP010000334.1 GCA_022424905.1 Akkermansiaceae bacterium
AGGTAGCTCGTCAGGCTCATAACCTGAAGGTCGTAGGTTCAAATCCTACTCCCGTAACCAATGAAAGCCCTAAGTCTCAGTGACTTAGGGCTTTCGCCTTTTTGGGGTAAAAAAGGTGAAAATGCACCGAAATGAAGGCAAATACGCCTAAAATGACCTAAAAAGTGGACGGGGTAATGGACGGGGTAAACACCACGCATGAGCGGAAATGTTTTTAGGGCATTTCACTAAGTATTCACAAGTTGGACGGGGTAATGGACGGGGTAAACTCCACGCATGAGCGACTGCGGCTGAGTTTTCTTTGATATGCCTGTGATCTTATCTAGATCGAATTTAGAAAGGCTACTAAGATAGCAAAATCCGAAGGATTTAAGTTATCAAAATGCCATTGAAAACCGGAGACGATTCCGATGCCTAATTGGTTGCAGCTTTTCTTGAGGTAAGCAACTTCTCCCCAACATATTTTATTAGTTATCGAAGCGAAGTTTTAGCAAATAGTAACCTAGGCAAATCATCATTACCCCCCCAATCGCGGCATCAGCCTTTCCACTATCCATTGCTAAAATACCCCCGACAATCAGATAGATTGCTAGGGCAACCACAGACAAAATAATTAAGCAGGTAACTAAATTGCTAGTCACTTCTCTCCCTGTTTTAGGTCTTTTGAATTCATCACAGACTATTTCAGCCCATTCAACTGGATCTTTTTCACAAATTGTTCCCTGGTGTTCACAGAGGGAATCAGCTGCAATTTTAGAGATTCTCGAAACGTTATGGAGGTTGAGATTACCCCGGTGCCACCCTTCCACTTTATGGCCCACTCAGAGTGAGAGGATCGGTGTCTTTGGATAGCCTTTCCAGACTCGATGTCAACAGGCTTCCGGAGTGAAGGCCGGAGGCCGTAACGCAGGAAGCCTGGTGAGCGCGCCACCGCTCGCCTGGATTCCAACCATTCGCAAACTCCTCCGGCGTTTTCATTCCCAGACTTCGATGGGGCCGAAGCTCATTGTATTTCTTCTTCCAAGCCGCAATCACGACCCGGGCCTCGCTCAAGGTGTAGAACAATTCTCGAGCCAGGCACTCTCTCCGGAACTTATCGTGGAAGCTTTCCACAAAGCCGTTCTGCCACGGACATCCAGGTTCGATATAAAGCGTTCTGATCGATTCCTCGGCCAGCCATTGCTGAATGGACTTCGCAACAAATTCGGGACCGTTGTCGCTTCGAATGTGATCAGGAGCTCCGTGACGATCAATCAGCTCTCCCATCAAATCCAAGACTTTGCCCGAACCAATGTTGCGAGCCGGATGTAACTCATACGCTTCCCGAGTGTATTCATCCACCACACTCAGGGCCCGAAAGCTTCCTCCTTTCACCGTGGAGTCGTGGATGAAGTCCCACGTCCAGACATGACCTCGATATTTAGCCTTGGTGGGATGATTCCCCGTGCTGGTTCCACGGCGACTCTGCTTCTTTTTGGGTGGAGGAACCTGAAGACACTCCTCGCGACGCACCTGACGAACTCTTTCGCTCCTCACTCGCAAGCCTCGATTGCGAACCAATCGACCGACTTTGTCGGATCCCAGCTCGGGATGTTCCAAGCTCAGATCCACAATCGCAGTGTCAGCTTCCTCTTTCTTTGATGAAGGAAACTTGGGGCGATATCGCAAGGTCGATCGATGAAGGCGAAAGTAAGTCGCGGCCTTGCGCTGACTGCACTGCTTCCCCGAAACAGCCAATCGCGCAAGATCCCGTCGGTGCGCCGCGCTTACAGCTTTTTTTCGATGGTCTCCTGCAAGATTTTTATCCCGAGCATGGCATCGGCATACATCTTCTTGAGCTCGGCGTTTTCCTTCTCAAGGGCTTTGAGCCGTTTGGCATCCGCCACCTCCATCAGGCCGAATTTCTTGCGCCATCGATTGAGGGTGGCCACTGAGATCTGCTTCTGTTGACAGAAGCTCTCTTGGCTCAGGCTTCCGCTGTCAAACTCGCGCAGCAACAGGATGATTTCTTCGGGTTTGTGTCTCTTTTGCTTATTCATTTTCTAGGATTTGGATTTCACCAAATCCTCTCACTCAACATGGACCATTTTCTCTGGCGGCGGCCAAATCGACTCTGCTGAGAATCCAACTGCAATCAAAACCCGCTTTGCATCTATGCAGGCGGGTTTTTCATTGCCTCCCGATTCGTGCATCCGTCTCCTGATTGAGTGATCTTGCTAAAAAGGGTTCACGAATCGAGATAAGTCGAGCGATGGAACCCTTTGTGATAGACACAGATTACCTCTGCTTACATCGTCTACCTATTCACAAATATTTGCAGCATTAGAAATGAGCGCCAAAGATAATCCGGTCGAGCTACCAAGAAAACTTCTCTTATCGCACAAGAATCCCAAACTTTACGAGTTGGCAGCAAATCCAGAAACTATGAAGGCACTCATTAGTGATCTGTCCCCTGCCGAAGACGGAGAGGTCTTTCTTTTAGAGCACACTGATGGCACCACAGAGAGTGCGTGGAATTTAATCGCAGCAGAGGCAGGACACCAAGATATCGATAGCTACTATTGTCAGCTCGATCAGCTCGATATCCACGGGAATTATTATTGGGGGACTTCGGGGGTAGTAGAATCAGAAAGCGTTATCATCTCGGATTACGAGCTTGAAATAGTCTTTAATGTTTGGACCGATCATTACGAAACTGGTGTTGATTGCGAATCGAAATGGTTCGTTTCGATTCCTAAACGATCCTTATATCAATTCGGAGAATGGCTTTGCGAAAATGAAATTGAGCTCTTCTATAGCAGTGAAATTTTACATTTAGTGAAAGAAAACACGAATGATGGAAAGACAGTTAAAGATCTTCTGTCCTCAAAGCCAGTCCCTGATTCAGACCCGATGTTTAACCAATACGTGGTCGGCGGGAGAGGTTTCAATAGACCTAAAAAAGACAAGCAACAAGAGGGTGAAGAAAGTCAGGATTAAGGGTGCAGAGGGTTAGTTTTTTCCTCAGCACCCTATTATATACAGACCAACCCACCTGAAAAACCGCACCACCACCGGTGGCGTGTCACCCCTCCCCTTTCCTGATTCGGGGATGCTGCCCAAAGGTATAGAAAACTACTGTTATGTATTTCTGAGGCATGCAAGATTGTTTACTCCTCGATAACCCTAACCAATCCCTTTGGACCAGGCAAAACTCTAGACTCCTCAAAACCCTCACTCACAATTCCGGAATCAATGATGCTCCAAGTCTGGAAATCAGCTGAATATTCAACACGATAAGACTTCCCTGCTTTTCCCGTCCAGTAAGCAAAGATAACCAACCCCTGTCCCTGAAGTTTTTCAATCCTCAGAGGAATGGGAGTCTGATCTGGGAAAGAGCTGGCATTATTTGGATCAGATCCTTCGCTTACTTCTTCTCCATCATTAAACCCATCTCCATCGCTATCGGCATTATTTGGATCAGTGTTTTCTCTGACGATCTCCAAATAGTTACTTAGACCATCTTGGTCAGGATCTCGGAGATCTTGGTCAAACAGGACCGAGATAACAAAATCCTTCGACATTGTCACAGCTAAAGGATTTTGATCACTCACTAAATCGCCAGACCACGAAGAAAACACATAAC
>JAKMGP010000346.1 GCA_022424905.1 Akkermansiaceae bacterium
TATTCTTCCCTTAGCTGGCTCTCGACTAACGAGCTGGATTCATCCTTTGGCCGTATCGATCGCCTCACTCCCACCAGTCGTCCCCGACAGCGCCAAGTCGGCCGTTTCACTGCCGTCGACGACCTTCAGGACTGGAGCATCCTCCGGCTCGGCATGAGAAATCGACTCGTCACCCGGCGTGATAGTGGAATGCATGACTGGCTTACGATGGACACTTATTTCGATGCTTTCATCGAAGATCCAGAACTCGACCGCGATTTCTCAAATCTCTACAACGATATCCGTTGGAATCCTGTCCCTTGGTTGGAGTTGGATCTTGAAACCCAATTTCCAGTCTCTACGACTGATAACTTTACCGAAATCGCCTCTTCCATGCGCTTCATGCCAGAAGATGACTTTGAGTTCAAAGTCGGCTATCGACACTTGAATAATCACCCGGTTTTGCGTGATTCAGACCGAGTCGTGCTAGAGACCTTTACACGACTCAACGACTACTGGGGAATCGGAACCCACCATCGCCTTGAGCTCGTCGACAGCACATTGGAGTTACAGCAATACAATATCCACTACGATTTTGATTCCTTCGTTGGCTCAGCCGGGTTTTTCATTCGAAATAATCGGGCACAAGATGAGCACGGAATCATGTTCAACTTTGGTATCAAGGAAATCCCAAGCCTTTCCTTGCCAATCAAGATTGGAGCGCAATGATTACGCGTATGCACCAACTTTCACCCCAAGATCTTGTTGATCGACTCCAGTGGCGCTACGCCACCAAAAAATTTGACGTTTCGAAGATCATTCCCGACGAAGTCTGGTCGGGAATCGCCAGCTCATTGGTTCTGACTCCTTCCTCTTTTGGCCTGCAGCCGTGGCACTTCGTAACCATTCGTGACCGCAAAATCAAAGAAGAACTCCTCCCCCATTCTTGGGGACAAGCACAAGTTACTGATTGTTCTCACTTCGTCGTTCTTACTGCGAAGACCTCAATGACGGAAGCGGAGATCGACTCATTTCTTGCCCGCACGATCGAGATTCGCGGCGGCCAAATTGACCAACTGAATCCTTACCGTGACATGATGGTCGGCTTCACTAAAAACATGGACGACGCCGCGAAACTACAATGGGCCAAACTCCAGACCTATATCGCACTTGGTCAGCTCATGACAACTACCGCCCTGCTCGGAATCGATGCCTGCCCAATGGAGGGAATTAACCCGACTGAATATGACCGGATTCTAGGACTTGAAGAAAAAGGCCTGACGACTTCAGTCGCCTGCGCCCTAGGCTATCGTTGCTCCGAAGACAAGTATGCGAACGCGCCCAAAGTTCGTTTTGATAAGAGTGAGATTGTCACGCTTATATAATCACGGCTGCCCTGACTGGGCATTTGCCTTTTGCTTGTTAACTAGATCACAATACTGTTGAAAAGAAGGAGACTTCTTAACAACATTTTCGACGCCCCTCTCATGAAGGAGTTCTGCGATCTTCATTAAGTCCTCATTCTGCTTTCGCTTACCCACTAGCCCGATCTCAATCCAATTATTGCGCTTAACGAATCGGACTTTAATCGCCTCCTTGAGATGTGAAACCGCTTCTTCGGACGGCACTCCAAGCTTTTCGGCATACTGGGTCTCATCAGCGATTTCTTGTAGAATCGCCTCATTACTCAGCACTTCCTGGAAAGCCGCCTCCCAACCTTCGCATAATTCCGTCGGAAGTCCTTTAACGGGAATCGCGATCGCCTTAAAGGAATTGGCGTTCATCTTCAACGTATAGTAGCCAAAGCCCACCCCTCCCACGAAAAGAAACCCGATGATCGCCGTGACCAGAAACGTCTTTTTGTTCATATCAGGTAGTTAGCATTTTCCATGGCTAGGGTCAGGAACTTTTACACAAAAATCCCAATACCCTTCATTTGCCTGATTCTTGAATTCGATATTCGACGTTCGCTCTTCCTAACTCCATCTTCATGACATGGACTTTCCTGCCAGCACGGCAAACCTCATCACCCTCGACCACGAATTCGATACGATCCTCGACCCAAACGCAGCGTCCCAAGTCATTTCCGCTCAAATTTGGGTCGAAACCGGCTCACAGCACGAATCTGCCCTGGCAGGGTCCGGTATCTCACACCTCCTCGAGCACATGGTATTCAAAGGAACTGATCGCTTCTCTGGCGAAGCGCTATCACAGGAGGTTCAGGCCGCAGGAGGCCAGTGGAACGCCTACACCTCCTTTGATCGTACTGTTTACTATATCGACGGCCCCGCTAAGTCACTCGATCTCTTCCTTTCCGCACTCATCGAAATGGTCTTCCGCCCGACTTTTCCCAAGGAAGAATACGAAAAAGAAAAGGATGTCATTCGCCGCGAAATTGCGATGGGACTCGACGACCCCGACTCCGTCTCATCCCAGCTTCTTTTCCGCACCTGCTACCAACGAGATAACCGACGCCATCCTGTGATCGGCCACCGTGACCTCTTCGACGCCATCACTTATGATGAAATGAAGACCTACCATGCTGCCAAATATCGCCCGCAAAATTCCTTCCTCGTCCTTTCAGGCGGCTTCGAACCTACCGAAGCGAAATCCATCATCGAACGCGAACTCGCGAAGGGCCTTCGCCCTCCTGCTTCCTTTCCCATTATCACCCCCTCTGAGCCCCGCCAAATGGGAGCTCGTCGTGCCTCCCGTTCGTTTGCGATCCCAAACACCCACCTTGCTCTCACCTGGCAAATCCCGGGCCTCACACACGAAGACGCCCCAGCCCTTGACCTCCTCTCCGTCGTCATTGGAGGTGGTCGGGCTTCCCCACTTTATCGGGTGATTCGTGAAGAGAAATCGCTTGCACACTCTATCGGAGCCTACTCCTGGATGCCCGCTGATGGGCCTGGAATTTTTAGTGTTTATGCTGAAATCGAACCTGAAAACACAGAAACCGTTGAGAAAGAAATCCTTTCGCAAATCGAAAATCTCAGAAACTCCGATCTCACTCGTCCCATCGCCAGGGCCTTCCGCCAAATCGCTTCGCAACAATTTAAGACCCTTACAACAGCTTCGGGGAGAGCTTCAGATCTTGCTTCGAACTGGCACAGCGCTCGCGACCTGAATTATACCCGTTCTGCGATCCAAAAACTTTCCCAAGTGACAGAAGACCATCTTCTCACCGCCATTGAATCACACCTAACCAGAGATAATCTCACCGTCACCTCTTTGGTCCCCGAAAACCTCAGGACTCAACCCGTTTCTAAGACTGCAACTTCTAACCCAGAAAAGATCAGTGAACATGTTTTATCAAACGGGCTCCGTGTGATCCTGCAACGAGACCCGACTATTCCTGCTGTTTATAGCCAGACTTCTCTGCTCGCAGGGTCACTCTCAGAATCCCCCGAATCAGCAGGTTTAAATTCTCTGCTCTCCCAGCTCCTTACGAAAGGCACAAGGACGCGCGATGCCCAAGACATTGCCGTAACCCTTGAGGATCTTGGAGCAAGCATCGGAGCAGCGGCTGGCAACAACACCTTGATGCTTTCTTCGTATTGCTTACGCGACGATCTTCCCATCATAGTTGGCCTGCTAGGTGAAATCATTCGTGAACCCAGCTTTCCGAACGAAGCCATTGAACGAGAAAAAGCGGCCCTAATCGCGGGTCTCGAAGAACAGCTCGAGGACCCTGCCAGCCGAGCTTTCCGAGAAATGCGTCACCAACTTTGGAATGGTCAAGGTTATGGTGTCCCATCTTCTGGAACTGTCGATTCCCTTAAATCGCTCGACCATCTGACGATTAGTGCCCAACACTCAAAATACTTCACTGCAACAAACATGGTCTGCGCGTTCTTCGGAGATCTAGAACCTCAAGCGACTTTGGAAGCACTTGAAAAATCGCTCGGCGCGCTGCCTGTAGGCACTCCACCCTCTTTCGGTGATTCACTCACCGCACAAGCCGGAGAACACGCCCTCAAACTGAACAAAGAACAAGCCGTTCTTGCTATCGGGTTTCCCGGTCTTGCTCAAGATGATCCTCGCCGTTTCGCGCTCGAACTTATTGACGCCTACTGCTCTGACATGGCAGGCCCTCTTTTCACTCGGATTCGCGAGGAACTCGGACTCGCCTACTACGTCAGTACCTCACAATTCCTAGGTCTGAACACGGGCCTTTTCGCCTTCTACCTCGGCACTGCGCCCGAACAACTAGAATTAGCCCATCGTGAGTTACAAGGCGAAATCGACAAGATCATCGAGCACGGAATCCCTGAAGACGCTCTGGAGAGAGTCAAAGCCAACGTCGAAGCTCGAGAGGCTCTTCGCAATCAAAGCCCATCAGCTCGAGCAAGGATGGCTGCACTCGATGTTCTTCTTGGCTACTCCGCCGACCACCACCTTTCTCAAAGCGAACGCCTCAACATTGTCACGGCAAAAGAGATTCATGAAATCGCAAAAGAGCTCTTTGTAGAAAATAAAGCCACCATTATCACTGTCTCGCCAAGCTGAAAACATTTAGCCTTCGAAAAGAACCCTACACATTTTCTACCCCAAATACCGTAAGCCAGACCAAAATCATCCTCAATAACTTCAACCTCAGGTGAAAGGATACAGTCGTAAAGACCGTTCAGCAATAACTGGCTCCTGATGGTAATATTATCACGTCTCCCAACGATCCTATCGACCGTCTTATTGGTGGCCGGAATTTCCCTGGCAGAAGGAAATAGAGAGGAAATCACTGAGATCGAATTTCAGAGGGAAATTGAGCCCCTGCTGCAAGACTATTGTTACGACTGCCACGGCGATGGCGCAAACAAGGGGGACTTCGTTCTTGATGGTTTCAAAAGCACTGCTGCGCTCCTCCAAAATCAACACGTTTGGCTTCGAATTTGGGAGAATCTTCGCACCCAAATCATGCCGCCTGCGAAAAAAGAATTTCAACCATCCGTCAAAGAACGGAAAGAAATGATCGCCTGGATTGAGCAGAGGATCTTTTCCCTCGACCCAGAGAACCCAGATCCAGGCCGCGTTACCATCCGAAGAATGAACCGACAGGAATATCGGAACACTATCGCGGACGTGGTTGGGGTGGATTTTAATACGACTGATAATTTTCCACCCGATGACACGGGCTTTGGTTTCGACACGATCGGTGATGTTCTCACAATTTCACCGCTCCTGATGGAGAAGTATTTCAACGCCGCAGAGGAGATTGCGGAATCAGCCCTTCCATTTGACGCTGGAAAAACAAAACCAATCATAATCGACGCCGGGAGCTTCCGTGACCGCGGGGGCAGCCAGACCGCTCGTTTCATGGAAGCGAATGCTGCCCAAACCGTTACCGCAAAACAAATCATTGATACAAGCGCGGAATATTCTCTTGAAGTTGCTTATACTGTCAAAAGTGAAGGAGGGCACCCGAAAGGCCAATCTGCCAAATACCAGATGTTCATCGATGGAAAAAAAGTGCGTGAGATCGACTTCAACTCTGACTCTTCACTCGGAAGTCGTTTCCTCCAGAATTTTAATCTCCCAAAAGGCGATCATCATTTTGAGTTCGTCGTCATTCCTAAAGAAGATGGTGAAGGTAACGGCACCGCCGGAATCCAGATTGATCGCTTCCAGCTGAGACGCCTTGGCTCAGATGGAAATTGGAATCTTTATCCAGAAAGCTATCAGCGCATCTTTGTCGATGGCCTGCCTCCAGCTGGGAAAAAGGAGAAATCTACCTACATGCGCAAGATCGTAGAAAGCTTTGCATTTCGAGCCTTTCGACGCCCGCCGCGTAAAAAGCTGATTGACCAAATTACAAGCCTCGCGATTTCAAAAAGCGAAGGGGAAAATTTTTCGGATGGCGTTCGTCTGGCAGTAACGGCCATCCTGAGTTCGCCTAGTTTTCTTTTCCGCCGTGAAACCCAAGCTGAGCCAGACAATCCGGGTAAGGTTGTCTTACTTGATGAATATGCCCTAGCTTCCCGCCTTTCCTACTTCCTCTGGAGCTCCGCTCCAGACAAAACCTTGCGAGATCTCGCCGCAAAAAAGCAGCTGCGAAAAAACATTCGAGCACAAGTAAACCGCATGCTCACTGATAAGAAATCAGATCGTATGGTCAAAAATTTTATTGGCCAATGGCTTCAGACGCGTGACCTGCAGGGACTTAGTATTGATACCCGCCGCATCCTCCGGGAAAGAGATCGCCGAAAAGCCAATCGGGTTTTTAACCAGGAAACGAGGCGAGATATGAAACAGGAAACAGAAGAATTCTTCCGCTACGTCCTCTTAAAGAATCGACCAATCTTGGAGCTTCTCAATGGAAACTATTCTTTCCTCAATGAAAATCTCGCTAACTTCTATGGAGTCCCGGACATCAAAGGTAACGATTTCCGAAAAGTTGAATTCAACGAAAATTTGAAGGGACGAGGCGGTATCCTTGGCCAAGGAACCTTCTTAATCGTGACATCACAGTCCACTCGTACCTCTCCAGTAAAGCGAGGGCTCTTTGTCCTTGATAACATCTTAGGCACACCAGCCCCGCCCGCTCCGCCTGATGTTCCTGATCTGGAAGAAGTTCCGGAGCATCAGGACGCTCCGCTCACAATGCGTCAGATAATGGAAGTCCACCGAGAAAAGCCACTTTGTGCCTCGTGTCACGAACGGATGGACCCGATCGGACTCGCCCTTGAAAATTTTAACGCCCTCGGTCAGTGGCGAGATAAAGAAGACGGAAAGGAAATCGATAGCGCTGGAAAACTCGTCACCGGAGAAACGTTCTCCAATATTTTGGAGCTCAAAACCATCCTTGCAGGTTCCCGTAAAAAGGATTTCTACCGCTGCCTCAGTGAAAAACTTCTAACCTATGCCCTAGGCCGGGGGGTTGAATATTACGATGCTCCCGCCATTGATACAATCATGGCAAGACTCCTAAAGGATAGTGGTGGAATGAAGGATCTCATTTATGCGATCATCGAGAGTGTGCCATTCCAAAAACGGCGTGGAGATGGTAGCACTTTTTAACTGGCCAAATCATAAAGCCCATTCAATCCTCGTCCTATACGTTTTCCAACCAACAAGCCCCATGAACAAACCATCGATTAACCTTGGGCGTCGTGCATTTCTCCACGGCCTTGGTGCCAGCGTAGCCCTCCCTTCCTTCCGATCTCTTGGCGCCGAGATTAATGCGGTTGCCGCAACACGAGGTGTTACCGCGACCGGAGCCCCCTTACGCATGGCCTATCTCTATGTTCCAAATGGCGTAATCATGGACAAATGGCGCCCTGAAGGAACAGGTTCGGATTTCAAATTTAATGAATCGATGAAGTCCCTCAACGACTTCAAGAACGACCTGCAAGTGATCAAAGGGCTTGAACAAGCTAACGGCTGGGCCGGACTCGATGGTGCCGGTGATCACGCTCGCGGCGGTGCAACATTCCTTACCGGCGCGCGACCGCGAAAAACCGCGGGCTCGGATATCCGTCTTGGGGTTTCAGTCGACCAAATGGCCGCAAATTACATTGGTTCGGAAACCCGGCTCCGCTCTTTAGAGCTATCCTGCGACGCGGTGCGCAAATCAGGTAATTGTGACTCCGGTTATTCTTGTGCTTACCAATACAACTTGTCCTGGCGTTCCTCAACCCAACCCATGACTCCAGAGTCGAATCCTCGCCTTGTTTTCGAACGATTGTTTGGAGGAGGCACAAACGCAGAGCGACAAAAGGGCCTTGCAAAACGCCGAGCCGAAAAACGATCTATCCTGGATATTGTGATGGAGGACGCCAAATCGATAAACAGCGACTTGGGCCGAAACGATCGTAACAAGCTTGATGAATATATGACCGGTGTCCGTGAGGTAGAGAGACGGATTGAGAAATCTGAGAGCTTTGGCCCTCCGCCAGAGCCGGGGGTCGATGCTCCCAACGAAGGAGTGCCACGCGGATACCAGGAACACATCCGGTTACTCTTCGACATGCTACTTTTAGCCTTCAAGACCGATCAAACCCGAATTTCTTCTTTCCTACTCGCCCACGATGGTAGTAACCGGAGCTTTTCGAGCCTCGGTTTTAACGAAGGTCATCACAGTCTTTCACATCACCGGCAGGCCAAGGACAAGATGGATAAAATCGCCAAGATTGATAGTTTCTACACCCAACAATTGGCGTATTTCCTAAAGAAAATGAAGTCTACCGAGGATATTGATGGTAACACTCTCCTTCATAATTCAATGATTGTATGGGGAAGTGGTCTCTCGAATGCCGATCGACACACCCACGATGATCTTCCCATCATTCTGGCTGGAAACGCAGGCGGAAAATTTGAGACAGGCCGCCATGTCGAAATCCCTGACAACACCCCTCTCAACAATCTTTACATGAGGATTCTTAGAGAAGCCGGCGCTTCAGTCGATCGTATCGGAGATTCGAGTGGTCTACTCACGCAAGTATAATAAAACTCACCCTCCCCTTCGCTTCTGGAAAGGAACGCTCTCGATGATTGTAATGACTAAATCTTTAAGTGTCCCATCTCCCTCGTTGAGCTGTCTCACCAACGCATCGATTGTCACTGCATCAAAATATTTTGGCCCTCGCCCGATTGCGTAAGTTAGAATTTTCTCGCTGAGACAGCGATAGAAGTCATCCCGCCGCTCATCGGCCAGCACGCTTTTAAGTGCCGCAATATCACTAAACTTTTCGCCGGTGATCAACACACCCGACGAATCAATCGGCTGACCCGATTCTTGACTTCGGAATTGCCCGATCGCATTGAAGTTTTCGAGGCCCAGACCAATAGGATCCATGCGCTTATGACAGCTTGCACAAAGCGGTTTTTTTCGATGGACCTCCATCATTTGGCGCATAGTAAGCGGCTTATTATTATGCTCTGAAACTTCTTCTAATTCCGGCACATCGGGTGGCGCTGGGGGTGCCGGAGTTCCTAAAAGATTATCTAGAACAAAGAGTCCGCGCTTAACTGGAGAGGTACGAGTCGGATTAGAGGTCACAAGAAGGAAGGTGCCCTGCCCTAGAATGCCACCGCGCTGAGGGTGTTCGTGTAAATCAACAAGTCGGTGCTCTGAACCAAGCACCCCCGGTATACCATAAAATCCCGCAAGTCTTTCGTTCAAGAAGCTGTAACGCGCAGAGATCAATTCTTTGAGAGGCCGATTCTTTTTAAGAATGAACTCAAAAAAGAGCTCTGATTCCTCCTTCATATCACTGCGCAGTCGACCGTTAAAAATCCGATCCGCCTCACGCTGATCCTTCGTTCCAATCACCCGGTTCGCGTCAATTGCGATATTTTCGACATCCCTCGCCTGCAACCATTGCCCTACAAAATTATTCACGAAACGACGAGATTTTGAACTTGCGATCATCCGATCAATTTGGGCCCCTAAGTTCTTGCGAAGTTGGTTTTTGAAAGCGAGACTCAGCAACTCGTCATCAGGAACTGAACTCCAGAGAAAGAATGAAAGCCGTGCCGCCAGAGCATACTCATCTAACATCACCGTCTTTCCGCTATTATTAGGTTCAGGTTGAATCTCAGCACGAAACAGAAAGCGGGGCGAAGCCAACACAGCCGTCATCGCATGCTTGATGCCATCTTCAAAACTACGGCCAGGTGATTGATCCACGTCCATCGCCATTTTAACAAGCCGGGCCACGGTCCCTCGATCGAGAGGGCGCCGGAAAGCTCGGCTCACAAAACTCCGCATGATTTTACGGGCATACAATTCCCGCTCACGAATCTCTTCGGGAGCCGGCCCATCGACCATGATCATACTGTATCCTTTCGGATATTCTTTATAACTCCCATTAAGTGGCCCCCGAATCGAGACCTGTTTTAGCACAGCGGATTGTCCGCCCTGCCCTGCACCAGGAGGATTTTTCGGCCTCAGCCTTACTTCTATGGTGTTGCTCCCTTTCATCAGGTCCGCTTGTCCGCCAATCTTTATCGTATCACGTTGGTCCCAGCCCACAGTCCGCTCTGCAATTTTTTTACCATTCATCCAGAGTTCGAGTCGGGCACTCTGATCGGTAGCCGCGATTGAACCACGAATCGCATAATCAAGAGTGACCTGATAAACGCCCTTCACCGGAGCATCACCTTTTAAAAAGACTTTACGTTCCTCCTTAAATTCCAACCAGTCTGCCTGGTGGCTGTCATCTCCATCTTCCCGAAACCGACTCCCTTCAAAAAACCGGACTGGAGTCTGCATGACTGTCCCCTTGGGAAGGGCTTTTTCAGCAACTGTTGAAGCAGCTTCCAAATACTTTTCCATGTGAAGCGGCGAAATCGACAAAACATCCCCAATGGTATCAAATCCATATCCCGTATCGTCTGCCGGGAAATTTTCCCAAGTTGCATACTCCACACCGAGTAGATCCTTGATGGAGTAGTAATATTCAACCCGATTTAACCGACGAATCGTTACCCGCCCTGGATCCGGATGATTAGGGTCTAGTTTAAATACTCGCTTTTCGATCCATCTCATAAGCTGCTGCTTTTCAGCGAGATCAGGTTGGTCCTTTTTAGGCGGGGGCATAATCTGAGAGCGCACATTCCGCCAAACTGCTAGCCAGTGATCGACGTCATCAAGATGTCCCGAAAGGTCATCATATTCGTCCATCGAAAAATCTCCTTTCGAGGCACCATCCCCGTGGCAGTCGAAGCAATAGTCCTCTAAGATCGGCTTGATCTCCTTCTCAAATGTCACTTCCCCAGCAGCCAAGATCGGGGCAAGAAGAATGAATAAAAAATGCCTCATTGTTTTATACGATACGTGTCAAAAAAGTGTTTTCTAATTCGTAATCCTAGAAAACTTTCGGTATCGTTCTTGTGCGAAATATTTCATTTTCCTCACTACCGCTTATGGGATATTCGGATCCACCTACATTCACATTAGATGAAGGCTCTCGTTAAATCAGAAGCGGCCCCCGGCCTCACGCTCACCGAAATCCCACAACCCGCTCCCGGGCCACGCGAAGTCTTAATTCAAATAGATCGCACCGGGATTTGCGGCACCGACCTTCATATCTATAATTGGGACTCGTGGGCCCAGAAAACAATTCCGGTCCCTCTTGTGATCGGACATGAATTTGTAGGTCGTATTGTGGAAATCGGCGGTAATGTCGACTTTCTTAAAGTCGGAGATCTTGTCTCGGGTGAGGGTCATTTAATCTGCGGTCGTTGCCGCAATTGCCTTGCCGGACGCCGCCACTATTGCAAAGACACTCTAGGTGTTGGGGTCAACTCGCCGGGAGCTTTTGCTGAATTCATGGTCCTACCTGCAACCAACGTCTGGAAACTCGCGCCTGAGGTATCGAAGGACAGCGCGGCAATTTTCGATCCTTTTGGTAACGCTGCACATACGGCTCTAACCTTCCCCCTTCTTGGGGAAGATGTTCTCATCACAGGTGCGGGCCCGATTGGCTGCATGGCAGCCGGGATTGCTAGACACGCCGGCGCGCGACACGTCGTTGTAACCGATTTAAACCCTAAACGCCTCGCCCTCGCCAAAAAACTTGGTGCCACCCGCACTGTCAACGTCACCAACGAAAAACTCTCCGAAGTTCAAAAAGATCTCCAGATGACAGAAGGCTTCGATGTTGGACTCGAAATGTCCGGTAACAAAGAGGCTTTCAATGACCTGATCGCCAATATGCGTCATAGTGGTCAAATCGCTCTACTCGGAATTCCTGAGCAGGGCATTAGTATTGACTGGAACCAGGTCATATTCAATTCGCTGACTATTCAGGGGATTTACGGACGCAAAATGTATGATACCTGGTATCAGATGACTTCAATGATCCAATCAGGACTCGAAATCGAATCAGTGATTACGCATCGCTTCGAATACACCGAATTCGAAAAAGGATTTGCCGCCATGAACGAGGGCTCCTGCGGTAAGATTCTTCTACATTGGGCCGATCTCGGCTAACTCAAATACCATTTTTCACCCATGTTTACTTCGCAGTTTCAAAATCAGCTTTCCGAAACGCTTGAGGAGATCAAATCGGCTGGTCTCTACAAATCTGAGCGCAAAATTTCATCTGCTCAAGATGCGGAAGTCACGCTTGAGGATGGTCGCCGCGTTATTAACATGTGTGCCAACAACTACCTTGGTCTCTCCAACCACCCCGAAGTTCGTGAAGCTGCTCGTTCGGCAATCTCAGATCACGGCTTTGGCCTCGCTTCAGTTCGTTTTATTTGTGGAACGCAAACCCTGCACCGCCAGCTTGAAGAAAGGCTCAGCGAATACCTCGGCACCGAGGAGACCATTCTTTACCCCTCGTGTTTCGACGCAAACGGCGGGCTCTTTGAAACCATTCTGACTGCGGAGGACGCCGTAATTTCCGACTCACTCAATCATGCGTCAATCATTGATGGAGTTCGTCTCTGCAAAGCAAAACGCTACCGCTATGCCAACAATGACCTTGTTGATCTTGAAAAGCAGCTTCAGGAAGCTGATGTGAAAGGAGCGCGTCATAAGCTCATCACCACAGACGGGTCCTTCTCAATGGATGGTGTCATTGCCGATTTGGCCGGGATCCACGCTCTAGCCGACAGATACAACGCTCTCGTCCACTTTGACGACTGCCACTCGACCGGGTTTCTTGGAGCTACCGGCCGTGGAACTCATGAACATTGCGGACTCATGGGGAAGATCGACCTGACCACTGGCACACTAGGAAAGGCTCTTGGGGGGGCATCAGGCGGATACACCTCAGGCAAAAAAGAGATTATCAACCTCCTCCGCCAGCGATCTCGACCCTACCTCTTTTCTAACAGTATCGCTCCTCCGATCGTTGCCGCTTCTCTCAAAGTTCTTGAGCTCCTTACCGAGTCCACCGAACTCGCTGACCGCGTCAAAGGCAATACGAAATACTTCCGCGACAACCTCGCTTCGACAGGCTTTGATATCTTAGGGAAAGAGCATCCGATTTCTCCGGTCCTCCTTGGTGATGCCGACCTGTCTCAACAATTTTCCGCAAAACTCCTAGATAAAAACATCTACGCTATCGGCTTCTTTTTTCCAGTAGTTCCGCAAAAGAAAGCCCGAATCCGGACCCAAATCTCGGCAGCCCATACCACGGAGCATCTTGATCAGGCTCTAGAAGCCTTTATTGCAGTGGGGCGTGACCTCGGAGTGTGCCCATAAAAGCGCCCCTACAAAAAACCCGTGAGGAACTCAGCGGTTCGACACGGGGTTTCTTTTCAGAGTCGCCAAAAGCTACTCATCATCAAGGTTACGAATCCGGTAAAATTTCTTGGCCGCAGCCGGAGGAAAAATTGGTGCGGTTACGGTCGTCTCATTTGCCCCTCCAGCACCCACAAAATCATTAAGTTCAAGCCATGGATCTAAGAGACCATCTGATTCTTCAAGCGCGTAAGTTGTTCCTGCTATAGTTCCTCCCACCACAAAGGAAAGTTGATTACCGATACGAGAAAAAGACAAGATTTCGAGATCTCCTCCACCCAGTCCGGGAACCGGTGAAATTGTCCCGTCTGCAAGCCCTTTAATCAGCTGTGGCCCCATTGAAACTTCCCACACTCCAACATCATTAATTTGACCCAAAAAGTGGTTGCCTGTTGCATCAAACACACCAGCTCCCCCGATATTGAAAAAGAAATCAGAGGCATTCAGCGGAGTTGCTGCATTCCCAGTTGCCACGGCTTCACCATTGATGAAGATCGTTCTACCAGTCGAGTCTCCCACAAAAGCGATATGGACCCACTCTTCGGAAGGTGAAAGCGGAGCATTAAGCGCGCCGCCAGGATTAGACCATAGGTGAACATTTGAAGGAGCGCTAAAGCCGAATTCAAGAATATCATTTTGACCAAACAACCCAGAACGGTTCGCCTGATCAAATGGAAAACGAATCCAACCTGCCATCGTAAATTCGCCAATGTTATCTAAAGTCATTGATGTCGTAACGGCATCATCGATTCCATCCAGATCGATAGCAAAGTCACCAGGAATTCCAGAGTGCCCCTCGACATATGTCGCATTGCCAAGAACAGTGCCATTGTTACCGTTTGGCGACAGATCGGCCGTGACTGTCTCTCCTTGATCGTCAAATGACCAAAAACCAAGAGGAGTCGGAAATTGCGGTTTGCTAGACGGGTCGGATGGATCAGTATTCCCTGCCAATTCCTGTTCATCAAAGTATCCATCCGAATCAGTATCGTGGGCGTTGGGATTTGAACCGGTCGCTCCTGCACCTACGAAATTCCCGTCATTCGTTTCTACCCCATCGAGTAACGTGTCATCATCTGAATCCGGATCAAGAGGGTTCGTTCCAGTCTGAGTCGCACTTACCCAAATCCCAGTGTTGTCTTCATAACCGTCAAGAATGCCATCTTCGTCGGAATCATCATTTTGGGGGTCAGTTCCCCGCTGGAATTCAGCCAGATTACCAGAGTTATCAGAGTCAGGATCACCAGCAGCTCCGTTGTTCGCATCTGTAGTTCCATCATCGTTGGGATTAAGGCCGTTACTGACTTCATATCCATCGTTAAGACCATCATCGTCCGTATCTGATTTAAGAGGATTTGAACCTGATTGATCCTCATCGACAAAGATAGCGCTATTGTCTTCTGCTCCATCAAGAAGACCGTCGTTGTCAGTATCATTTTTAATAGGGCTTGTTCCAGTGTTTGTCAGGTCTACGAAGACTCCGGTATCAGTCTCGACTTCATCTCCATAGCCATCGCCATCTGAATCAGCCAGAAGCGGGCTTGTCCCAGCTGTTTGCTCCTCAAGGTTGGATAGTCCATCGCCATCGGGGTCCCCTTCTGCCCCATCGTCGCCTTGGTCACTCTCAGGATCAAAGCCAAAGGCCTTTTCCCAACCATTCAGGAGACCATCACCATCATCGTCCTCGCGCGCCCCCGCGCCCTCGCTCGTGATCGCGACTTCAGCAAGACCAGTGCGAAACCCACCGTGATTTGCGGTTAGATGAAGTCCAATATACCGAGCACCCGAAGCTCCCGAGATATCAAAAACCTCTCCAGGATCACCGAATTGAATTCCCTGAGCAAGACTGTTTCCAGTGCTAAGCTGAGTCCAACCACCACCTCCAAAGCTGTAGGGTGTGACTGCCCCACTTTGAACTGGGATTGTTTCAGCAGGCAGAGTGGCGTAGTAAATATCGAAACTGCTCGTTCCTCGATCGAGAGCATTGGTCTCTTGGACATTCCAGAGATACATTTGGTCGAGTCCAATCGTGGGGGCTCCTAAATCAATAATAGCCCACGTATTGTCGGCCGAGTTATCGGCGGAGAAGCCCTGCCAGTCATCAGCCCAAGCAGTGCTACTAATTGTCCAGGTGGAAGGATCTTCAGGATCAACCTTTGCCATACCACTACCGTCAGCAATTTTCAAAACCGAGCCGTTCGCATCAAAGCTATCTCCTTGATGGAAAGCAAAGACTTCTGCGATTGGAACAACCTTCCCCTCACCAGGTTCGACAGGTGGATCCGGAGGCCCAATCTCGCCGGGCGTGATAGCGTCCGGATCTGCAACATCACTAAAAGCGACCTCAGCAAACCCAGTTCTAAAACCCCCGTGATTACTTGTTAACTTAAGCCCAATGTAGCGAGCCCCGGCAGCATCCGAAATATCATAAGCTTGTCCAGCGTCACCATTTTGAATTCCCATTTCTAGCTCAGCGTCTCCAATTGAAGTCCATCCCCCACTGGTGAAACTGTAGGGTGTCACGGTGCCTCCTGTGACGGGTGGCGAAAGTGCCGGATTCGTGGCATGAAACACTTCGAAATCCTTCACTCCTCGATCGAGAGCATTGCCCTCTTGGACATTCCACAAATACATCGTGCTCAAACCTGCAACAGGAGCTCCTAGATCAATCACCACCCAAGTGTTATCCCCAGTATTATCCGCGGAAAAACCCTGCCAATCATCAGCCCAGGCAGTGCTCGCAACTGTCCAAGTAGATGGATCATCGGGATCAATCATATCCATCCCGCTGCCATCAATCACCTTGAGAATGGACCCATTACCATCGAGACTGTCCCCCTGATGAAAAGCTTCAACCCCAGCAATGGGAATTTCGCCAGCGCCGCCAATTGCGCTAAGGGCCAAAACTATCAAGGAAGATCTTAAGAAATAAGACAAAGATTTTTTGAGGATATTCATAACACAATTAGGGGTTCTGACGGAACTTATTCGCCATCCAGGATGCTCGGGACCTTGCCAAAAAAAACCACAAGAGAGCAAGTCCATTTCTAACAAATCTCATTACCATTGCCGGTTCTAAAAATTATCTTTAGAATATCAATATTGCTAATCGATCCATACTGATCGGATGGATGATGGCAAAAAAACCTGCCCAGGATATTACGGAAAAGAGCAGCGTTCAGCGAGACCTGAAAATCTCGCTCAGCAATGATTCCTCGACTAAGTCTGCAAGACCATTGCCCTTGTCCTTTAAGCGCTTCTGAATATCGATTATCGCATAATCATCGATCACTTCCATGTGGCGACCGGTCGCGTAGGTGAGGACGGTGGTAATTAAGTGTTTTATAAAAACCTCGGACCGGGTTGACACCAAGATATCTCGAAGCTCATGAAAATCTTCAAACTCTTCACCTGATGGCATTTCCCCGGAGGAATCAACCTTTCGCTTGGGTGCCTTCTTCACGAAAAGTGGCTTGCCTGACCTTCGATAGTGGGTGCGCCATCTTCCTAGTTCATCAAAGTTCTCAAGCCCGAAACCAAGCGGGTCGATCTTATGATGGCACTCGGCACAAGTCTTCGATTCCCGATGCTTCTCAAGACGCTCGCGCAAGGTAGTCGCTCCTCTAATGTCGGGCTCGATAGGCGGCACTTCGTCCGGCGGGGAAGGCGGCACCACCCCCAGAATATTCTCCGACACAAAAACGCCTCGGGTGACAGGGGAAGTATCAACACCATTGGCACTCACACTGAGGACAGCTGCCATCCCAAGAATCCCCCCCCTGCGATCTTCTTTATCAAGCTTTACTCGTCTAAACCCATCCTTAAGCCTCAGAGTCTTCGCCTCGGGAAGTCGGTATACCGCTGCCAGATACTTATCAACAAAAGTAAAATCAGCATCTAATAAAGTGACCACTGACACATTTTTTTCCAGCAGATGCGCAAAAAAGTGCCAAACCTCACCCTTCATAGATGCCGGCCAATTTTCTGAATAATATCGTCGCGCCCTTTCTCTCGGCGGAGGCATCCCACCCAAATCGCGAAGATTGAGCCAAGAATCTAAAAAACCTTTCACAAACCCCTTCGAACGATCGTCTTTTAGGAGACGCTTTACTTGTCTCCGAAAAGCTTCTTCTTCTGTCAATTTGCCAGAAGCCGCCATCGCCAACAATTCCCCGTCTGGGGGCCCTGCCCAAAGCGCATAAGAAAGTCTCGAGGCCAGATCGAATGGCTTCAATGCTTGGTCATCTTCCGGGGTGATCTCGCTGAGATAAAAGAAGGACGGTGAACAAAGAATCAGCTTCAAGGTATCAAGTGCAGCCTGACGTGGCTCCGCTTTTTCATCGATTCGCTTGCCATAAAAATCATGAACTCGCTTTCGGTCAGATTCATTGAGAGGCCTCCGAAATGCCTTCTCCGCAAAGCGATTCAATTGTTCGAGAGCCTTTTCACTCTTAAATCCTTCTTTCCCGAAAATCGCGATCTCCTCCAGAGTTCCTTTTTCTTCCTTGATTGGTCCACGCACTTTCACCTCTGAAATCCGGATATGGGGCAATTTTCCTTCGCGTAGAAGAGAAGCACGGCTTACCCCATTGGAAGGATTCTTAAACTCATGTTTGTAGCGCCTGTTGAGTTCGAGAACTGACCGCCGGGATTCATAAGGGCCGTTCGGAAAAGTAAACCGCGGCGTCTGACCCTTCTCAAGCCAGACCCTGAACTCAATCCACTCGGGCTTCTTATCCGGCACAACCGCAGTTGCGAGAATAGGCTCGATACGCTGGGGATAATGAATGTGACCCTTCGTAGCATCGCCCGGAACCACTCCTAGGGTGAAGGGTTCGCTCAGATCAATTGCGAAGATCTCGGGATCGTAGTGAGTATCGCGGTGCATCCCCTGAACAAGAACCTTGAGATCATAAAGCCCTGAGACCGGGACCCCTTCCAGAAAATCTTCGATATGCCCATAGCTCCCCTGCCGAGTGTCGGTATCTGGCTGTTCATAAACGCAGAGATATTTATTCTTAAAAACCGCCCGATGCGATCCGGCCAGTTCCTCATACTGTTTAAAGTTGTCTGTAAAATGCCAATCTTTCGCCTTCACCTCTACCTTGCCGAGGCGATTTTCAACTAAGCGATGAGCAGCCTGAAAATATTGGTCGAGCAAGAAACCTGAAGTCACAAGACTCTCACCAATCGTATCGATATGTTGACTGGTCTTCTCCTTGGGGAAATCCAAAGTTAACCCTAGGGTGTCGACTCGGCGCCCAAAAAGAACCTCCAAAGTATTTTCATATTCTCGATTCGAGAGCCTCCGCATTACGGTCTTTCCGCCGTTACTTTCAAAGCGACCACGGGCAGCCTTAACCTCAGATCTCAAAACTCGCAACACCTCTAGCCGATCCTCATCTTGAGGTTGGTCTTTCTCTTTTGGAGGCATCTCCTTCAGCGTGACCTGATCGATAATCTCACGCGCCATCACGAGATCTTGAATAGTTTCCAAAGGGATCTTCAGGCTCTCAAATTCCCGCTCTCCTTTTTCCGAGGCAGTATCGTGACAGTCGTAACAATAGCTGTGGAGAAAATCGTCCACGATCTCACGAGACGAAGCCGCGGCTCCAGCAAAAGACGAGCCCAGCACAAAAAAACTTAGGAATCCAATAATGAACTTTATTTCAGACATCACCAGCTAAGAGAATCGACCAGTGCTGTTTCCAAAGGAATCAGTCTCGATACCCATGCGCTGCGCCAAGTCAACGTAGAGATTGCACAGGCGAACTTTATTGATGCCCTTGGACTCGACTTTCTTAAAATCTCCATGCTTGTATCCACCTCCGGCCACAATGACTGGGAGATCGGAATTGGTGTGGGAATTCCCACTGCCGATTCCACTTCCGAAAAGGACCGAAGTCGAATCGAGAAGAGTCCCTTCACCGTCCTGAATCGATTGAAGACGACCAAGGAATTTTGCATACTGTTCGATTTGGTAGGTCTCTAACTTGATCAGGTCGGCAATAGCATCTGCCTTATTACCGTGGTGTGACAGGCTGTGATAGGATTTATCGATCCCAAGATTTTGAGGCAGGAAAGATCCACCGATCTCGAGAGTGGCGATCCGGGTTGAATCAGTTTGAAGTGCAAGTGCGATCAATTCGTAAAGGATCGGCAGGTCATCTACCGTATTCTTATTCGCTGGTTTATCGAGCGGGGCATTAGGTTTCGGATGGTCAGCCCAGCGGCGGCGTAATTCGATACGTTTCTCCACGTCACGAATCGAGGTGAAATATTCGTCTAGCTTTTCGCGATCCTCAAGGTTCACTTTTTTGGAAAGTCCTTTTGCCTCATCATTGACAGCATCAAGAATAGATTTCTGGAGTCTGTTCTCACCCTTACGCTCCAGCCTCCGTTTCGGACTATCATTAGAAAAAAGACGATCAAAGAGATCGCTAGGATTTGTGATTGGAGGTACTCGCACCCCCGATCGGGTCCACGACAGCTGACATCCCCCGTGAATCCCACCTTCTGATCCAACTGTCAGCGAAGGGAAGCGAGTTTGGTTACCAACTTTTTCAGCAAGATATTGATCAATCGTAACATTCCCGTTCTTCCGGTCCCGAGCTTCAGAATGAAGCACACCAGACAAGAAGGAATGAACCGCAAAGTGCCCTCCTCTAATTCCATGATCAAGACCACGATAAACAGTCATTTTGTTCCTGAGCGGCTCAAGCGGCTTAAGCAAAATTGTCGATTCATATTCACGGCCTTCAATTGAAGGAAAGAAACTTTTCTGCTGGAAACCAAGAAGGTTTCCGACCGCCACGAAACGCCGTGCGCCAATCCCAGCTCCTTGGGTAGCGTGGACAGTTGCCAGCGAATTAGCAGTCTTTGCTAGTAACGAAGATAAACCAGGTAGGGCAAGCGAAGCCCCTGCTGAAGTCAAAAAAAAGCGGCGGCGATTTAGGGCGGATCTCATGGAGTTTATAAACTACGGATAAGAGATCAACTGACTTTCACAACCAGCAAAGATCGCGACGCGGAATTTGAAATTTCGAGAATCTCTTTATTTCCTTCTAAGGTAAGACTCAGTGTCCCCGCCATCGCATTTACCGAAGACAAAACGAACTCGGTTCCCGGAAGGAGCTTTAGCTCAGAAAGCCATTGCAGAAAACCCGGCTGATCCTCCCGAACACGCTTCAAAATATAATGACCGGGCTGGCAATCCGCCAAGGTAGCCGTTCCTTCCTGCGTAATCTTACCATCGGGACTGGGGATGGGAGAACCATGCGGGTCATGAGTAGGATGATGCAACATCTCGTCCATCCTCTTTAGAAGACGATCAGAAACCACGTGTTCTAGCTCCTCAGCGTCGTCATGGACCTCCGCCCAGTCCAGCTTCATTACTTCCACCAAAAAAGTTTCGATAAGACGATGCCTTCGCAAGACTTGCATCGCGGCTTTACGGCCTTCTTCCTTAAGACGGACCCCACGACGCGGTCGATATTCGACTAAGCCCTTTTTTTCGAGCTGATTCATCATCGTTGTTGCTGTCCCAGGTGTCACCGAAAGCTTTTCAGCAACGTGACCAATCAAAACAAGTCCACCCCCATCGAGCGCCCCCTGAAGGGACCAGATTGCTTTGAGGTAATTTTCGACAGTGCTGGAAGGCATCTCTAGGCGGAAGAGTATCCAAGTTTCTTGAGATTACGAGACGAAACAAAAAGCCCGGACTACTCTCGAAGTAGACCGGGCTGGGTATTTTGATTAGGAAGTCTAAGGACCTAAAAGGAAACCTAGAGCGACTTCTTAAGAGTCGAAGAAGGCTTGAAACCAACTGACTTGGAAGCATTGATTTGCATTGCTTCGCCTGTCTTTGGATTGCGTCCCATACGGGCCGCACGATTCTTAACCTCAAAAGTTCCGAATCCAATAATTTGGACCTTGGTATCTGATTTCACACCTGCGGCGATGGAGTCAAGAACGGCAGCGACGGAGTCTTCCGCCTGACGCTTGGTTGCTTCATTTCCGAGGGCTTTCTGGACTGCTTCAATTAGTTCACCTTTATTCATAGCGGGAGGATCATCCTGCAGGAGAATATTTTGTAAAGCCAAAATAAACCTGAATCCCTTTATTTATAGGGGTTGACGCACCTACGAGTTTTATGATGAACCCTTTTCACCTCAAATACGTGTGCGCCTAGAGTTATTAGATCGCCAAAATAAATAATTTTTTAATACTTGAAGTTGATGGATCGATTGCCGGACGAAGTATTACTATCTTCCTGCCATATTTTACGGGGAATCCGAGCCACCTTGCCCGACAGAAAGAACCTCGCTCAAGAAATTGAAGATGCCGATCGCGCGCAAAGACGGGGCTACTACCTTCCAGATGAAGACGAGCGCCTTCGCGAGACTTACCTGAAATATCTTTCGGGTCGCTCTATTCTCTGGCAGATGATCGACGATTTGAGCCCCTTTTTAAAATCGAAAGACCTAAGAATTTTTGGCCTCGCTTTTTGTGCCGCTTCTATACTCATGCGGAGTTCAAGTTACCTTATTGGACTTGCCAAGGAACGACCCGTTGTTTTGGCCAAACTCGATGAAGCCGAGCCGAGATATCAAATTCCCCGGAAGACTTTCACCAAAATCTACCACAACCTGAGTTCGACCCGAAACCAATGGCGCTACCGTCAGGCTCGTAATTTTTACGAGAATAATCGAACGCAAATTGATAAAGCTCTTCAAGACTCGGACATGCAGGACATTGCCATGTGCCTCGTGAACGAAGAACCGTATTTTGATCAAAGCAAAAGGAACCTTTTCAGCTCGCTGCTCACCTACCGAAGCTACTCGCTGACCCGTCGAACCAGCTCCGGTTACACAAAGGTGATGTTCCACTTATTCCGCCTTAGCGGCTCTGTAATTGCCGATATGAAGCAACCTTTTGTTAAGCCTTCAGGGCAAGGCAAACGAGTCACAACGAAAATCATCGATCAGATCCGAGACACCATTCAACCGGGTGACATCTTTGTCACCCGCCACGATGATGCCATGAGCAATTTCTTTCTCCCGGGGTTCTGGCCTCATGCCGCACTTTACATCGGACCACTATCTAGCCGGAACGATCTAGGTATTCCCGTTCATCGCGATCACTCAGCCGATGTCCTTGAGGCCAAAAAGGACGGCGTCAAACTGCGAAAAATTGAAGAAACCCTAGCGGTAGACTCCTTCGTGATTCTTCGTCCCAAGGTTTCGGCGGAAGAACTTCAGCAAGCTCTAGAAAAAGCACTGACCCATGAGGGGAAGCACTACGATTTTGCCTTCGATTTCCGGAAAGCAGAACGCTTGTGCTGCACTGAAGTCGTCTATCGGGCTTTTCACGGAATCGGACGGTGGAACCTCAGGCTTATCAAACAAAGCGGCCACCTCGCTCTACCTGCAGAAGAATTGATCCGTCAGGGCCTGCAGAAAGAACTCATTGATGTCGCTATGATTTTCGGAGTGCATGGAGACACCGTCGAAGTAGGCACGAAGGCCAGAGATCTCCTTTTATCCACCCTAAAAGACTGAATCTTCGCCTCACTCTTGCCCGATCAAAATCCGCTGCTAGTCTCTCATCCATGTCCAGCCAACTCGGTCAACTTTTTCGCATTTCAACCTTCGGTGAATCCCACGGAGGTGGAGTCGGTGTTGTCATCGACGGCTGCCCACCCCTCATTACTTTATCGGAACCCGATCTCCAAATCGAACTCGATAGGCGTCGCCCGGGTCAATCTGAGGTCACGACACCAAGAAACGAGGCAGATCAATGCGAGATTCTCTCCGGAACCTTTGAAGGCAAAACCTTGGGATCACCCATCGCCATTTTGGTCCGCAACAAGGATCACCGCCCCGAAGCTTACTCGGAAATGTCCGAGAAATATCGCCCATCCCACGCGGATTACACATATGATGCTAAATTTGGCACACGTAACTGGCAGGGCGGTGGAAGGTCGTCAGCTCGGGAGACAATTGGCAGGGTCGCAGCTGCTGCTGTCGCAAAGAAAGTCATCAAACACTTCTATCCAGACTTGGAAGCTCTAGCGTGGGTGAAATCAATTCAAAATATTAAAGGTAAGGTCGATCCACTAACGGTCACAGCAGCAGAAATTGAATCCAATATCGTCCGAACCGGTGATCCTGATACGGCCGAGAAAATGATCGATCGTATTAAAGAGATCCGTTCAGAGGGCAATTCCATCGGAGGAGTGATCGAAGGCGTCATCCGGGGATGCCCTCCCGGATTAGGGGAACCAATTTTTGATCGTCTGGAAGCTGACCTCGCAAAAGCAATGCTCTCCATTCCCGCAACTAAGGGCTTCGAGGTGGGGTCCGGATTTTCAGGAACAACCCTGACCGGTGCCGACCATAACGATCATTTTTATATGGAAGGTAAAAAAGTTCGCACCCATACGAATAACTCAGGTGGGGTTCAGGGCGGCATTTCAAATGGCGAGCCAATTCTCTTTCGCGTCGCTTTTAAGCCCACCGCCACCATCATGTCGGCCCAGCCAACGGTTTCAAAAGACCGTGAAGATACCGAACTGAAGGGACGTGGCCGTCATGACGCCTGCGTCCTTCCTCGAGCAGTTCCTATTGTCGAAGCCATGACGAACTTAATCCTCTGCGACCACCTTCTTCGCCACCGGGCGCTCTGCCAAAGCTAGAAATTAGGGGCGGAAAGAAAAAGTCAAATCAGCGGTATGGGAAATCTCGCTCACCAGCATTCGTCGCGGTTTAGACATCCCCTCCCAACTCTCTAGAAAAATAACTTCCCGGCGCTCGTCGTTGTATCCCACAATGACCGAAGCATGAAGTGGTGAACGCTTCTTTTTTGAGGGCATTTCTTTTTCCGAAGGTCTTTCGAACCTTTGATCTTTCCCCGCGAGAAAATCACGCGATATTCGCGTGTGCAATTGATCGCGCTGACGGTCCCAGCGCCGCCAAACAATGACCGGCATCCCAGCCCGAATCGAGCGCCTCACAATTTCATGATCGTAGTCACTTGTCCGATTAAGATTAAAACGTGCCTCCCGGGCCACCGAGCTGTAAAGCCCAAGCATATCCGAACCCGCCGCAGAACCCGTGTTCTGAAATTTCCCGGCAACCGCAAGCCAATCTTCATCCAGATGCAGGCCAAGATAACGTGCTACCATCACAAGAGTATTGAGTCCACAATAGGGCCGATATCCCTGCGGCACGACCTCTACTTTATTAAGAACTACATCTCCCCGGCCAGTCTCAGTGACCTTAGTAGAAAGGGCCTTGAGACGGTCCCTAATTCCTAATTCTTCTTGGGAAGCATCAAGCCAAGATTTAGAAGCACTTTCCCTTTTTCTCAGTCTAACTCTTAACAACCGATCCTTGGCCTCAAGCAACTGAATTAAGAGCCCTGATTCTTTGTGTTCAAACTGACGATAGATCGCTCGCAACCCCCGGGTCCTCCCCCGCTTAAAATCCCGAGGCCTCTTATCAATCTCTTTAAGATTGTCCTCAAGCGCCCCGGCGGTGCGGATGTAGAATTCCTCGAACTGAATTTTCCGTTGTTCGACACGTTCTTGCAAGAGAGTCGCCGCTTGTTCAGCAGACATCCCATCGGGAACCCGACGATCAAGATAACCGAAAAATGATCCGGCATCAGCAAACGTAATCTGAAGTTCTTCAAGTTGCCCATCCCGTTTCGAAGCCCGCACGAGAAGAGTCTGAACACCAAAAACCTTGGGACGAGCCCTCAAATAAGCCGAACTGACATTGAAGATTCCGGCATCGGCTTCCCATTCACCAGGCAAGGCCTTCGAACCATCCCAAACGCCCAAATCTAGTAAACCAGCGGTAATATCCTTCTCATTAAGCGGACTATCATGTTTCGCAAGCGCTCCAAGAACTGCATTGGGAATAGCCTGGATCGGAACCATCAAACCCCACATAAAAAAAGCCACTTTCATGTGGTGTCGAAAACACCAATGGAAATGGCCCTGTAACATCAATCTTCAAAAATTTTGAGTTGATCTTATTCTTTGCTCGCTTCTTCAGGTTTTTCTTGGCCACCATCCTCGGCTCCCTCCTTTGGAGCATCACGATTGATTCGCTCCAACATTTTAGCGGTTAAGCTAGTCGCGTCCTTCGTGTAAGCAAGGATAGGCACGGCAGATCCACTCGTCCCACTTTTATCAAAAATATAGTCATACCCTTCAGCGTCACCCAACTCACGAACCATGGCCATGATTTCTTTGCGCAGGCCTCCTAATTCAACCGCTTGTTTTTCAGAAAAAGCTGTTTTTTTTCGCGTAATCCAAGCAATCCGTGCATCTTCGCGAGCCTTTGCTTCGGCCCGGATCGACTGTGCTTCACGGAAAAACTGCTCTTTCTTTTCCCGAGCGAATGAAGGGCTTTCAGCTGTCTTTTGCGCTTCGGCTGCCTCAGCCATCAAAGCTTTAATTTCCTCGGCCTTCGTCTTATTTCTTTCAACGATTCGTTTTTCGTAACCTTTAAAAGTTTCGAGAACCGCGGATGATTTGTGAAACTCGGCGAGGAGTTTTTGCATATTGACAGTCCCAATCTTGTCGTCCTTGTCCTGAGCGAAAGAAGACGAAGCCATAATGAGAACTGAAAAAAGAGCAGCGATGATATTACATGGTTTCATAACATTTATAAGAGTGAATTATTCGAGATTAAGCTGATTTTATTTAGGAGATTCGCCTTGGGGCTTTGCTCCACCAGAACCCTTCACTGTGACAGGAGAAGGTGCATCTTTGTTCAATTTCTCCAGAACTGCATCAGTTAAATCGACGGTATTCCGGGAGTAAATCAAGAAGGGTGTCCGAGAGGAGGTTAGCCCGGACTCGTCGAAAACTAGATTTACATCAAGAGTGGCAGCGTGGTCGCTAACGGCAGTTTCAACCTTAGTCCTTATATCATTGATCATTCCAACCATCTTTTGGTTTAGGGCTCGCCGCTGCCTTTGAAGGAACTCTTCGCCTTCCTTAATCAACACAGAGCGGGTAGCCGCAAGCTCTTGGTGGGAAGCTGCAATTTCCTTACGCTTCTTTTCAGCGAGCGAGGGGTCGTTGAACTCATTTTTCTTTTTACCTAGTTCCTCCTCAACGGCCTTTATCGCATCCACCCTCTCCCTGTAAGCAGCGTCAATTGAAGCCAATTCAACTTTTTCCTCGGCCTCGGCAGCTTTTTTTTCGTGAAACCCACTGAGAAGCTTCATCATATTGACAGTCCCTACTTTTAGTTCCCCGGCTGAAGCGCTCAGGGCCATGCCGAGAGCAAGAAAAACGGCTTGTTGACCGATCTGGAAAGGTAATGGAATTCTCATCGACAATATCTTATTACAAAAAGCTGATAGGGAAAGAGTCTCATTCTCCAATGGGTTCCTCCAGCTTCTTTTTTAAGGATCCAAATTCTTTACGCAGCTCCGGAAGCCGGGAAAGAGCAGCAAGCTTTCTTTGCTCTTCTCGAATTGGTCGCGCCGGATTACCCATATAAACGCCCGGCTTATGAATACTCTTAAAAAGTCCGCTTTGAGCTGCCAGAACCGATTGGTCCGTGATTTCGAGATGTCCGGCAACTCCGGCTTGAGCCGCAATTGTCACGTAATTCCCGAGGCGACTACTTCCGGCAATGCCGCACTGCGCCACCACCAAACAATGTTTCCCTATCTTAACATTGTGGCCAATCTGTGCCATATTATCGACCTTCGTTCCTTCTCCCACCACCGTGCTGCCAAATCTAGCCCGATCGACGCAGCAATTGGCACCGATCTCAACATCGTTCTCGATTTCAACGATTCCTACCTGCGGTGTCTTCTGATGCCTGCCATTAACAAGATCAAATCCGTAACCGTCCGAACCAATCACGCAACCCGGTTGCAGAATGACCCGGTCGCCGATAAGACAGGCTTCCCGTATAATGCTTCCAGGATGCAACAGGCAATCCTTCCCGAGGGAAACATTCCGACCGATCAGACAGCCTGCTCCAATGATGCTTCCATCACCAATTTTTGCACCCGACTCAATCACCACTCCCGGACCGACCTGCACCTTAGCCGGATCAATCTCAACATCGTCCGCAACGTGGGCTCCTGGAGAAATCCCGGGCTGAACTTGCGTTGATTGGGAGTGAAAATAGTCAATCACTCTTGAGAAGGCCACCGAGGGATTATCGACTGAAAGTAGATGGCATCCGGCCGGCGACGAAAAATCGCCCTCCGGCACCAGAACCAGCGAAGCTTGGGTCGCCGTCAAGTGTGTCTCATAGCGAGAATTGCCTAAAAAGCTGATCTCGCCAGATTTTGCCTCAGTCAGCGAACTTACTCCTGTATAGGAAAAATCACGATCATGACTTGGCGGAATGCCAATCAGATCATGCAGTTCTCTCCAACCAAGCGACACCAGCGATAGCCAACTTAGGCTCGTAAGAGTTATTCTTCCTCACTTCCCTCGTTGATTTCAGCGAGGAGGGAGTTGGTAAGATCAGTGGTTTCGCGGGCATGTAGCACGAACGGAATTCCCTGGTTGCTATTAGCAGAAACATCAAAAATAAAATCATAGTTTCCCTCTTTCGCACGCTCACTCACAGATCGTTGAATCTTGACCAAAATCCCCCGCATTTGCTTCCGCATTTTGTCGCTAAGCGCACGATTTCGACGATTGAGAAATTCCTTCCTCTCTCGTTCCTTGGACTTTCCGTCCTGAGCCAAACCGTTGGACTCCTCAAAGAAATCGGCTTTCTCTTTCTCGCCTAAATCCTCTTTCTTGAGTTCCTCTCTAATCTGCTGAAGCTGAGCATCAATCTCACGAATCTTGGCAAGCCGCTCGTTGTTGTCGCGCTGGATTCTTGCACGCTCGATATTGATCTCCCGCTGAACTTTGCCAGTTTGATAATAATCGTTAAACAGGCGCTCCATGCTAACGGTAGCAATCTTTAAACGCTGTTGCGCGTGGAGGACAGGTGTGAGGCACAAAAGCGCGACGAGAAGGTGAAAGAGTGACTTTTTCATAATGAATTCGGATGAAATGAATCTTGCTAGGTTTTTTATGAAGAATTCTCGATGCTACGTCAACTACGGGCTTGGAATTCGTATAATCTCCCATATTCCGAAGCGTAATAATAAGGGCACGACGTCCTTATTACGGCGATTCCACCCACTCCTCAGGTCAATTCGTAAGGTTTCTCATGGAATTTTGGTCAGAATCCACAACATTTCCCCATGATCAAAGTCACTTCGGAGGTCAAAACGATTACTCAAATGACTCGCGACCTAACGGGTCCGCTTGCCTTGGTCCCCACAATGGGAGCTCTCCATGAGGGGCATCTGGCCCTGATTCGTCGCGCCCGCCAATTGGTCGGACCCGACGGAACTGTTGCTATCTCGATTTTCGTCAATCCCATCCAATTCGATCGCGCTTCCGATCTGACCAACTACCCCCGCCCACTCAAAAGCGATCTCGCCCTCTGCGAAAAAGAAGGCGTCGATCTTGCCTTCACACCAGAAAAGGAGTTCCTCTTTCACCCCGACCACTCAGTCATTGTAGCCGAATCTCTACTTAGCAAAGGACTTTGCGGCTCGAACCGTCCCGGTCATTTTGACGGAGTTCTCACCGTCGTGATCAAGCTTTTCAATCTCCTTCAACCCGCCCTTGCCATTTTTGGAGAAAAAGATTTCCAACAAATCGCCCTCATTCGCCGCATGGTTCGAGATCTGAATATTCCAGTTGAAATCGTCGGACATCCCACGGTCCGTGAGCTCGATGGACTTGCTCTCTCATCTCGCAACATTCGCCTCACTCAGGAACACCGTAAGGATGCTCCACGAATACAGCGTGCTCTCTCGGCAGCGAGCGATCTTGCCATCAACGGTGAACAGAACCCTGCCGCCTATCTTCTAAGCGCAAAAAAACACCTGCTCGCAAACGCTCCAGATGGCTTCTCCATAGAATATTTGGAACTCATCGACGCAGAATCCATGCACGCTGTTTCTCTCGTCAGGAAGCCCGCTGTTCTTGCCACGGCATGCTATTACGGGGAGATACGTCTGATCGATCATGTTAAGATCCTGATCGGCTGATCCACAAATCCTTCATCGACTCAATTATTTGGCCAATTCAACCATCTATCAGATCTAAGGAGCAGAAACAGAGATGCATCATAGGCGCAAAACAACTGATAAGAAAAAGGACGATAAAAATCGCTCTTGTCCACCTCTCTGAAAAGTCTAACTTTCCAGATATGAAATTTTTTATTCTCCTACTCACCCCCATTTTTTTCGTTTCCTGCGCTGGTAACCAACCTAACGAACGTAGGCCCGTGCCGCCTCAAGGAAGCGATATCGGAAGTAAACCTTGGAACGACCCCTCGGTTGGACCTCGCCCTCAAGGTATCTTGGGCGGAATTGAACAAGGTCGATAAATTTGCCACCATAACTGTCTGGAGTGAGTGATCCGGCTAGCGAAGAACCGATCCACGAATCCTGTGCTGCATGCGGCAAACTTCTAGACGTAACGTGCTTTAGCCCGTTCGACACTGTCAGCTGCCCTCGCTGCTCGTCCGAGACAATAGTAAGACGGGTCTTTGGAAACTACCGCCTCGAAAGGCGCTTTGCCACCGGAGGCATGAGCGTCATTTTCATTGGCTGGGATACTACGCTTAATCGCAGGGTCGCAATCAAAGTTCTCAACGAAGAATACTGTAACGACGAAACTCGCATTCAAGCCTTCGAAAATGAGGCCCGTCTCACCGCAAAAGTGAGCCACACCAATGTTGTTAAAATCTTCGCCGTTGATCGGGCGCACGGTCGCTTCTACCTCGTCATGGAGTTACTGGACGGTCGAAGCTTCGAGCAAATCATGGGGGACCGCGGTGCCCTTCCAGAAGATGAGGTCCTAGAAATTGCTATCCAAATTGCATCCGGACTCAAAGCGGCTAAGCGAGCTGGCATAATCCACCGGGACGTTAAGCCCGGCAATATTCACATCGCCCCAGAGGGACGTGCCAGCCTTCTAGACTTCGGACTCGCTCTAATCACCCAAGATGGAAGAGCCCAAGCAAAAGAAGCTTGGGCTACTCCTTACTACGTCCCCCCCGAAGCTCTTGAACGTGATATCGAGGATTTCCGAAGCGACATTTATGCCTTTGGCGCCACTCTTTATCACGGTTTAGCAGGATGTCCCCCATTTGAATCAGGGACTAACTCAATCAGCAGCCTTCGCAAAGCCAAGAAAGCTATTCCAAAACTTTGTAAAGTGGCCCCGTGGATCAGCCGGAATACCGGCGAAATCATTGATCGTATGATGGCGTTCAACCCCGACCACCGCTGGTCAAGTTACAGCAAGGTCATGAGAGCCCTTGAGCAAGCCCAGCTCAAAATGAGCAAAGATTTTTCGCCCCCGACTCATATTCAGACCAGAATCAAAAGGCGGAGGAAGAAAACAATCTTCAGTATTATTTCCACCGTCGCCTTAATTTTAGTGAGTATCGGCTTAGCGACTTGGCAGCCGTCGATAAAAATTATCGTCGAGCCTAAAGCTGGATCTGGAAGCAATAACGCTCAAAATAAAAAGCCAAAACTCTTCAACCCAAACGGTGAAAATCGACCAAGCTTAGAGAAACGATGGGCCGAAGCTCGTCAACTCACCAAATCTGGCAATTACGAAAAGGCATCTGAAAGATTTCTCTCGATTTCACGCGATCCAACTGTTTCCGGGATGGAGCAAGTCTGGACCTCTCTTGAAGCATCAATCGCAAATTCTTTGGCTGGCAAACCCGGTGCCGCTCGCCGGCTAATCTCCAAGTCCCTCTCCGATCTTAACGCTCTTTCAGAACAGCACTCACAGCAAGAGCGCTACCGAGAACTTTGTCAGCTACTGGAACGCATCGAACCTCCCACAACTCACAATCTCCCTGACGAGCCCAAGACTATTACTGACTGGATGGGAACCTTTGCCGTCGCTCTTAAACTTTGGGAACAAAGCAAATGGGAGGAAGCACTCCCCTTGCTTGCGAACGTTCGCGGAGCTGAACTTCCCGATGAACTATCTTGGTTTGTTATCTACCAAAATATAGCCGACGTCTATTTGGGAGATGGCCAGATTCTGGCCAGACTTAAAAAAATCCCCACCCCAAAAGACGAACAAGAAACCAACAGATTGATCGATAAAATCACTAAGGCTTCAAGAAATCTTCGTTCTATGGGTCGAGCAAACTACAATTTAAATGCCAGACTCACTCACCTCATCCAGCTTCGCAAAGAATTTCAAAACAGCCCAGTGTTCACCCACTCCTTAACGTGGAAGAAATTGCAAGCGCACCTCAGAAACAGAGGCTCATCATACCGCTTCGACGATATCGGGGCATTACTTCAAAACCCACCGGAAGACGCTCCATCAGAAGCACTTTGGGCTTGGTCTTACCTCCAAAGAAATGCCGCTGCTTTTCTGAACAACATTACCAACCACAACAACTGGATCACCAAGAAAAAAAATGGTGAGCAAATTACTGGAGTCTCCGGAGATAGCACTGGCTTAAAACTCGAGGATGGCTCCGTCGTCCCTTGGTCTGAAATCAAGCCCGAAAACTTGTTGGATAAACGACCCAATGAAGAAGCTCAGGCAATTGCCTTCGCCTGGTTCGTCGGATTAAATGAGCAGGCCGAAAAAATGGCCGAAGATTTGGCAGGCCGTAGCGACGAATTTAAGAACACTTGGCAGCGCATCATGATCGCCATATCACAATAGATCGACTTCTCTTGATCGACCTATATATGAAATGAGAATGCTCTCTCCATGAAACTTTTCTTAACCCTACCCTGATCCGAAAGTTAGGGATGTAATTTCATAGCGCTCTCTAACCTACCCGAACACACTAAATACAGGAAGCGGGAAAAAATCGTGATCATGATTCCTGGAACCTGATAAAATGCATGAACTTTTTCGCCCTAGAAAGGTTCCCACAGGATGCTCAGAGGTCGTAATGTTTTTCCAATTTTACGCTGCTGACACTTGGTCAACACGCCTTGAATGACTCACACGCTGGATGCGCTATTTATTTCTCGCCAAGTTCACCCGTTTGTTTGCTTTTTTTCTGATGAAATAGCCATCTCAACGCACTTTCGTCCCGATAGGCTCTATCCCATGAGTTATGTCCAACACCTTCGTATTCGGTATATTTCACCTTGCTACCAACCTTCCCAAGTGCTGTCACCATATTTTGTGACCGCTTTGTCTTAACAACATTGTCAGATCCACCGTGGAAAACCCATATTGGAACAGTCTTGATTACACTCGCCAGCTCGGCATCACCACCCCCGCAAACAGGCATGGCTGCTGCAAACATTTTTGGCATTCGCTGTACAATATCCCACGTACCAAAGCCGCCCATGGAAAGGCCAGTGACATAGATTCGCTTCTTATCCACGGGCAGTGTCTTGATGGACTCATTCAGCAATTCGATCGTGAGTTGCATTGTATCTGATGGCTCGACTGGCATCTTATGCGAAAGATCGCCCCACGGCGTATTGACCCATTGCTCGCCGGCAAGACACTGTGGTGCAATTATGATCGAGGGAACATTCTTCCTCTTTGAATAGGCCAAAAGGTCCTGAACCCCGTGGATCAATTGTTTCTTGTTATCACTTCCTCTTTCGCCAGCGCCGTGAAAAAACAGAACGAACGGATACTCTTTTTTAGGATCAAGATTTTCAGGGAGATGTATCCTGTAGTTCAAGAGTTTCCCTTTTGCAGATTTAAAAACCTTCGCATCAAAAGGAGTCGCAGCTCCCAATGAAATGGTGAAAAAAAATGTTAGGGATGTCAAAACGGGACAAACTAATCGGCTATATTTCATATTTAAGTCCTTCTTTCTCTGGCGCACGTTAAACATCTGCCACACGCTAGCAGCGGCACCCTTTCGACTTCAAGATCGAGATTGTGATTAAGATAACTATTTCGAACTTCGGCGAGCAGCCTGTTGGCAATCCCCACTCGTTCATACTTCAATCTTAAGGGTCTATGTCTGAGTAAGTTGACCCTACTCTATAAATGACTAATTTAAAGAGCTTAAGACTGTCTACTTCCCTCCCAGTTGTGTTTGGGATAACGACCCGCGAGATCTTTTTTCATCTGTGTAAATCCCCTCTCCCAAAACCCAGGCAGATCGCTTGTCACCTGCCACGGCCTCTGGTTGGGTGCTAAGATCTTTGCCACCAGCGGATGCCCGTTGGCAATCATCGGGGTCTCCTTCACCCCATAAAGTCGCTGGACTTTCTCTTCAAACCACGGGTCATTATCAGCGGCGTAAAGCACCCTCGTATTTACTCCATTTTCCAAAGTAATTTTCTCAGGCGCAAATGAATCCATGGCCTGTCGCTGCGGGATTGATAGCCAATCATGCAAAACCCGCCACGGGTCGCGATCCTTGACCTCCTTGAAAGTCGTTGCCCCGGCGCAAATCTGCGCGATTGCCATCTCGCGATCCCCAGTATCAAACCCCGGAAAGTCCAATTCTGGCATGGCCTTGCTCAAAAAAGCCAATCGCGCAATCCAGCGCTCAACCTTGGCATCCCACTTCTTCAACACTAAATCACCCGCGATTACCCGCCCCGCCAGAAGCTCGCCCGCGAGGTTAGGGTCCACTTCCCCTCCCCGCTTCTCTTCCAGAATCAAACCACGAAAGATCCGTTGCTTGACCGCCACCACCCGCCGTGAGATTTCGTCAAAAATAACGTTCACTGAATCATTAATTTCTTCAGCCGGAATCCAATCTTTCGAAATCTCAACACATCGCGACAACATCACTGAACGCTCTCGCCCTTCCACTTCGATCATGTCAGCGGCCAAAAACAAAGTCGTATTTCGCACTACCGATTTAGGATGCAACTTCCCTTTTCGCCCCCCTACCACATGACACACCGCGCTTCCTTGATCTCGTCTCACCGCCAATCGATCACCAAACGCTACCAACATCGCCCTAGCACAAGCTTCGCCGCGCTGACGGAAATCCGGCTCTTTAATTCGTTCGCCCCGTTTTTTAAGCAGGCGGCCCAGCTGCTGAAAATTCTTCCACGTCTCCCGAGCCCCTCTTGCAAGCACCCCAAGCCCGTCGCATTCACGCGGCTGAAAATCCAAGTTCTTAGCCGCCATCATCGCCAACCATTCCGCTCCAAAATCATTTCCCCAACCAGGCTCTCCTTCTAAAAGCTCGGCCCACTTTTGTCCACGCCCAGCCCTCTTAAAAACCCCCTCTCCTTGCACCGCCGCCGCAACAAATAAGACCTCCCCCAGACAATCGCCACCCTGAAGCACAAGAGCCGATAGACGTGGATGCAGAGGCAGCGCCGCCATTTGTTTTCCCGCTTCCATTAACCGGCCTCCCGAATCCAAGGCACCTAGCCAGGTCAGAAGCTTTTCCGCATCAAGCCGGCGCTCATTCTCAGGTTGATCCAACCAACGGAAATCCGTGATTTCATTCACACCCAACCGCTTTAAGAAGAGGATCGCTTCAGCCAAATCCACCCTGCAGACTTCCGGCGTTTCAAATTCTTTCCGGTTGCGGTGATCACTTTCACTCCACAAACGCACACAGCGCCCCGGCCCAGTACGACCCGCACGGCCCGCCCGTTGATCAGCCGCCGCTCTTGCGATCTTGACCACACCCAGCGAATCGAATCCACGTGCGACATCGTAACTCGATTGACGAACCAAGCCCGAATCGACCACCACCTTGACACCCTCAATCGTCACCGAAGTCTCAGCCACATTAGTCGCCAGAATGATGCGCTTGGAATCATCCATTTTTAGGGCCGACCGCTGCGCTGTCGGACTGAGAGCCGAGTACAGTGGACAAACCTCCCACCCTTTGAGCGCCGCTGCATTTTCCAGCAGGCTTTGTGACTTTCGGATCTCATACATTCCCGGCAGGAAAACAAGAATACGATCGCCCGCGATCAACTCACGCGCCTCCGCTTTTACTGCGGCTGCTACTCGGTCCCAAACTTCCTCGTGCCGATTAGGCCCCCTTCGCCCTACTTGCGCCTCTCCACGGTGCCTTATCTCAACTGGGAACAACCGCCCGCCAGCTTCCACCAGTCTGCAAGGCTCCAAATAATCTTTTAACCCACCCGTTTCAAGGGTCGCAGACATCACCACCACCCGCAGATCTGGCCGAAGGCTTTCCTGAAGATCAAGCACGCGAGCAAGCGAAAGATCAGAAGACAATCTTCGCTCATGAAATTCATCAAAAACAACCGCTCCGATTCCTAAAAGTTCAGGATCATCAAGCAACATTCGCTGTAAAACTCCATCGGTTACGAAGAGAATCTCGGTCTCCGGCCCCGATTGGTTCTCAAAGCGGACCGCATAGCCCACTCCTTTTCCCACTAGAGTGCCCATTTGTTTGGCCACAAATTCTGCCAACAACCTCGCCGCCATCCGCCGGGGTTGGACTACCACAACCTGCCCCTCACACTCACCTCGGACCATCCCTGGGACAGCAGTCGATTTTCCTGAACCTGTTGGGGCTTTGAGTAAAAGTCGGCCCTGATCAACCGCCACCGAAGCGCGAATCTCCTTCTCGACTTCATTTACCGGCAACCTCACACCACAAGAGAAACACTCATAGCCCGCATTCGCACGTCAGATTTTTTGAAATGTCGAGGCAACATCTCGCGTTTCATCTCTTGCCTATCCTGCTAATACCCCATACTCTTGACACATGAACTCGACAGTCGCTTTTCTCGGAACTCTCGGCACACAGGAGATGATCCTCATTTTCCTAATTCTTCTTTTACTCTTCGGAGCTAAGAAGCTTCCACAACTCGCCCGGGGGATTGGTAAGAGTGTCGGTGAATTCCGAAAAGCCCGTGAAGAGTTTGAAGATGAAATCAGAAAAGGAGGCGAAGAGCTTGATAAGGAAACTGAGAAATCAGACGACGACAAGGTCACTAAGGCTCCTGGTGCTGAACCAAGGACTGAATCATGAAAAGACTTGATACAAAAAAATTCCAAAACGCTCCGCGAATCCTTCTCGGGGCGTTTTTTCTGTGTTGTTCCTGCGAAGAGAAGGCCATACCCGAAGAGCCTTCCGCCAAGAATTCCGAACCAGTTGAGAACCACATTCCGGGGAATGTCATCCATAAAACACCCGCCACGCCTGCAGAAACAAAAGACACAGCCTCTGAAACTGGGGAAGGAATCCGTTTCATGGCCTATAACATAGAAAACTATTTGACCATGACCCGCTACGTGAAGGGCGGAGGCAAGGTCAGTTCTCCAAAGGACCCAAAAGAAGTCGCGGCCCTCGTTAAAATTATCGTAGACGAAAAACCTGATATTCTCGGGATTTGTGAAATTGGAACCGAGGGGGACCTTCAAGACCTCCAAACCCGACTCAGAGCGGCAGGCCTCAATCTGCCTCATTACGTTCATACTGGAGGCATCGACTCCACCCGTCGACTTGGAATCCTTTCCGTCTTCCCTATCGCCGGTAATCACTCCAAGCAGGAACTGGTTTATGAAATCAATGGCCACGAACGAATGATGGGACGTGGCATTCTAGACGTTACAATTGATCTACCTGGAGGCACGACCCACTTCATCGGCCTTCACTTGAAATCAAAACGAGAGCTTGAGGACTTTGATCAAGCTGAGATACGTCTCAACGAAGCCCGCCTCGCTCGCGAACATTGCGATGCTATTTTTGCTGAAGATGCGAATGCACGAATCGTCCTTTATGGAGATATGAACGACACCCGTAAGACCCCCCCTCTCCAAATGCTCATGGGGAAATATAAAAGCGATACTTACATGGGAGACGTTTTTGCCAAAGACTCGCGGGAGCACCTTTGGACACACTTTTGGTCATACCAACAACAATATGCCCGCTTCGACTGGGTCATGATCTCGCCTGCGGTTTATCCAAATGTGGATAAGATAAACTCCTATATCGCCGATCCCAAGATTTGGAATGACGCTTCTGACCACCGCGCGGTTATCGTCACCTTGAAAAAGTAGTTCAAGCCCATCTCTTTCTCTTGTCCCACCTCTTGCAACAAAAGTGTAGAGATTGACTCGTTCTATTTTCCACCAATCCAAGCAATCGCCCCTGGCACGATTCTTCGCCAGCCAAGAGCCCGCACAAGACCTGCCATCACCTCACCTTCTGAGCGGCGGGCCACCAGAGCGGTCTCTTCCAACATATCAGCAACAGTTCCTGCGGCTGCTCTCTCAACTGGCAAGGTGAACCAAAGAAACGTAGTCGCAAACCCAAGAGATGCGGCGACGATTCCCAAACACAAAGTTGGAGACAGTCGGCCTATCACCATCGCAAAAGCCATCACGATCATCGTGAACGCCGGCATTGCAGACCCAAATTTCACAGCCCACTTTCGCCAATTCACGACCTTTTCTTGTCGACGGGCCATTAGGACAAGGCCTGCCAAAATGGCTGCTTCAGCGACATCACGAGCTTTTTTGGACCGTGAAAGCGATGGCGAAACAACTAAACGAGTGGGCCCCAAAACCATAAAAAGACGCTTTTTGACCTGAATCTCAACATCGCCAGCCCTTCCCTTTTTTAGAATTCGCTCAATCATCTCATGACCAGAGACTGACACCTCGGCTCCTCCCTCTTTCCGAACGATCCTGTCGCTCAGAAATCTCCTGGCTACAAATGAAACAAAAACGGGGATCAGCCCCATGAGAAGAAGAAGTTTGGCCATTGCGTGTGAGTGGATACCTTCACCTTATATTTGCGAATTTTGAATTTCATTTTTCACCTTTTCCTCCAGAATCCGCGCTCATTCCAAAAAACACTCAGTTATGGCAGAAGATACAGAAGGACCAGAGATCGAGATCGCCCCCCCCTCTTCCTCAAACCAAAACATCGTAATGGGGATTGTAATGGGCGCAGCCGTCTTGCTTCTCATCGTTTTGGTGATCACCAAAAAATTTAATGCTAGTGAAAATAACGTGACAGATCCTGTAGTTGCCGAACTCCGCAAAGAACTCGACGCCCAAAAGAAAAAAAGCGATCAACTACGCTTCGCCGGAGTCTCAGAAGACCCACAGGCTCTCGTCTTTCAGATCAAGAGTGACACCGATTCCCTTGCTCGCTTGGTGAACTCGAGTGCCAGTGACGCGGCAGCTCTCCGCGCAGCTCAAGCTGATGCTTCGGTTCTTGCTGCTACGAATGCCGAGCTTCGTATAGAAAGAGATCAATACCGCATCAATGCCAACCGTGCAGTCGAACTTCAGAACCAACTTGAACTAGCCCGTCAAGAGTCCACCGGAATGATTAGCAAAAGTGAATATGACCAACTTAGGACCAAGCTAGAGGCCACAATGGCCGAAAACAGGAGTCTGCGTAATCAAATATCTAAAATGCAAAATGACGAATAAGGAACCACGCATTCCTTCAGCAGAAAATAGCCTGCAAAGGCAAAAACCGCGCAGTCGAACCTGTCCACTCAGAAAAGGCTCACGCTAGAACCGCTCAGACAAATTTAATCTAGTCCCTTCGAGCTTCAAAATTTAAGATTGCCCGAGAGATTTGACTCATAGAGGTCATCATTTTCTGAAAAAAAGCCGTCCGAGTGCAAGAGATCGCACACGAACGGCTTGGCTATTTCAAGGCGTTTTCCAAACGCTATTTTTCAATAACGACGGGACCTTCCGGAATAACAGAGAGCGCTGTTTCAGTTGAACAGCAGCTAGCCAATCCGAGAACAATGAATCCCAGTGCGAGGGTAGTTATCAGTTTTTTCATAAGAGTTGTTTTTAGTCACGCGCCCGAATCATGGGAGCCTCTGCAAATGGTCGCGCTCCTTGCCGCGCCCGAATTTCAGCCCCAGGCTCTTTTCCTTTTTCCGTGAAAAGGGCTAAACCAACAATCCCAACATTGCGAGTTCGTCCATGACGAAGATTAGCATAAGATGAATTCACTGATGAGAAGCGGAAAGTAGCCACTTTTTCATGGCTGATTCGAAAACCTTTCACTTCAAGAATTTCACCAGCACCAATGATGTAACCACGTTTTTTTGTTGATCCAGCCTTCCCGTCAATAACGTCAAGACCATCGACCGTAAGAACGACTTCCAAGCGAGCGTCACTGAGATTTTTAACTCTAAGTCTATAGTCTCGACCCTTCTTTCCGATGACAAAACGGGCCCCACGCCACCAATAATTATCCAGCATCGACCACCCGCTATGTAATCCCCATTCCAGCATCCCTCCGGCCGTCTTTTGCATCCCACCTCCGCTCGTCCGTCGATCCACCCCCATTTCACGAGCACCATCGCTATCATTATAGCGAATCAACGAAACATATTTCGGCTTTGCCATTGCCCTCTTAAAATCTGTGTAACCAATCGATGATTCAATTTCTTTTCCCCAACCCGTCGCAATCCCAGTGCGCTCTTTGTTGTTACTAGTCTCCTCCGAAGAAACACCAGTCGTAAGGGGAGAATAAGCTGGTGAGACATTCTCAGCTGCAGGCAAAGGAAGGTCAGCGCTTGGCATTACAGAAGAAACAGAACAACTCGAAAGAAACCCCATCAACAATAGCGCGTAAGAGATAACACGGACAGCGACTTTCAACTTCATTTCGGTGCTAGAAAAACAGCAAAAAGGCTATCTGTCAACTTAAATGCAGTTTTTTTAACATTTTTATTTACCAGTAAACAAAGAAAAAAAGCCTCCAAACCAAAAAATTAGAAGCCACCGCAACCCAGAATTTTTAAAGATGTGATCTCTCCCCGAGATTTTAAGTTTCCCTGGCCTTACCGGAGCAGATTCCAAGCACACACCAGTGCTTTCACCCCAGCCATTTCAATGGATGGATCACAACCTACTCCCCAGAGAATGGTGCCATCATCCTTACGCAGTTGCACGTACGCTGCTGCATCAGAGCTCGAGCCTCCTCTTACGGCATGAGAACGATAATCGGTCAACGTAAAATCTTTAAGTCCAGTTTCTTCAAACCCTTGCACGAAAGCATTGATGGGACCATTTCCAACACCCTCTACGATCTTACTCTCGCCATCAATTTCAATGACCGCCTTACAGGCCAATTCACCACGCTCAGCACTATGATAATCCAATTCATAATCCTTCAGCATTAAATGGGAATTCACATTTACAAACTCAGTAAAAAAGACATCTCCTACCTCTTTAGCAGAGAGTTCCTCACCTCTCTGATCCGCAAGATCATAAACCCGCTTGCCGACCTGAGGATGCATCGTCTTTGGTAGATCATAACCATGCTCCTGATCAAGAATATAGGCTACTCCACCTTTTCCAGACTGAGAATTAATTCGCACGATTGCCTCATAACTCCTCCCGATATCATGCGGATCGATCGTCAAATAAGGGACGCCCCATTTTTCGTCCCCCTCTCTTGCACGACGATCTAAGCCTTTCTTAATGGCATCCTGATGACTGCCCGAAAAGGCGGTGAAAACCAACTCCCCCGCATAAGGCTGCCGATCAGGAACAGTCATTCGCGTAGTCCGCTCGTAGACTTCACGGAGGCTCGAAAGATTCGAGAAATCCAATCCAGTCTCGATTCCATGGCTGTTCATATTCAAGGCCACGATCACGATATCAAGATTCCCGGTTCTCTCACCATTCCCGAAAAGTGTCCCCTCGACTCGATCTGCTCCAGCCATCAGGCCAAGCTCGGTCGAGGCCACTCCTGTGCCCCGATCGTTATGAGTATGGAGAGAAATAATCACCGACTCACGTTTTGAAACCTTGCGGCACATCCACTCAATCTGGTCAGCATGGACATTCGGAGTTGCCCATTCAACCGTCGCCGGGAGGTTTAAGATAAGTTTTTTTTCAGGAGTTGGCTGCCAGACTTCGATCACTGCTTCACAGCACTCAAGCGCGAAATCGAGTTCGGTGTCAGAAAAGCTTTCTGGCGAATATTGCAGAACAATCTCAGTAGTAGGAAGGGTCGGCAAAAGTTCTTTAACCACTTCTGCTCCAGTAACGGCAATCGCTTTAATATCTTCTCGCGAAGCATCACCAAAAGTAACTCGACGCTGGAGAGTGCTCGTAGAATTATAAATGTGAACGATAACACGACGAGCTCCCTTGATAGCTTCGAAAGTACGCTCGATTAGATGTCGACGAGTTTGCACTAAAACCTGGACCGTCACATCCTCCGGGATTCGATCTTCTTCGATCAATCGGCGCATGAAGCAAAACTCAGTATCACTTGCTGACGGAAACCCGATCTCGATTTCCTTGAACCCCACCTTCACGAGGAGATCAAACATCTCCAGCTTCTCCTCCACACTCATAGGGATGGGAAGAGCCTGATTCCCGTCGCGCAAGTCGACGGAACACCAGGTTGGTGCCTCGGTAATGAGACGATCAGGCCAGGTCCGGTCGGCAAGAGCCACTGCCGGGAACGGACGATATTTGCTAATGGATTCAGATTTCATTTTCTCGTTGTTCAATCAACAAGGAAACGCACGGACTCAGCTAGGAGGAAAATGTCTGCCCTTGGAAAAGTCCGATCAATTGACGGGTGATGGAAAATGGCCCAAAGAAAAACAGCGACTTCAAACTCAATTTAGAGTCCAAGTCGCATTCCTAAAAGAAGAGCCGGGGTGAGCTTCACGGCCCTAGAAAAACTTAGCGGATCGAGTTTGTCACCACTAAAAGTCGACTCCAAAGGTCTTAATTTGGCCTACCTGCTAAGTTGATCATCAAATTTCAACAGCCCGATTCCCAATCGCAATTCATCATTTTAGTTCATTCAATCCTACACCCAGATCACACGTCTCGGCTTTTGGGAAGCCTTTCACCAAGGTTCAATAACAAACCACCTCCCAAAAATTTCTCTTTGATCTACAAATTTCTTCCCATTCCCTCGCCCCCCTTCCATCTTCGCCCCACATGGCAATATCCAGACAACTCCATTCCGTCATCGACGCCTTTGGCAAACAGGGCTGGCATTGTGAACAGATCGAAAACCGCGAGGTCGTCACATCAGCATTTGAGGCTCATCACACTCATATTCATCTCCACGCCCAGGCCTTCCCAAACCTGAATTCCCTCGCCGTTGTTGCCGAATCTCCCATGACATTCGATGAGGAGCGGATGCCAATAGCACTAGAGCTTATCATGAGGGCTAACAAGCAATTGACTCTTGGTAACTTCGAATACGATTTCGATCGGAATCTTGTCGTATTTCGCATCACCAATCTTTTTGACAAAGAAGTCTACGATGCGGATATCATTTCATCGATGGTTCATTGCACGATCGCCGAACTCGATCGCATTATTCCACTTGTAGGAGTCATAAACCGAACCTCCAACGATCTTCTCGACGATCTTTCCATTCCACTTCTTCTCGAGCGGGAAGACCTCTTACCTCCTGTTCCAGAAGGGGAGGAAGAGGAACTTTAGCCGCTTTTTCCCCACAACTTGGAGACTGCAAAACCCGCGAGTCGCGAAATTCCTCAAGTCCGTGGCTTGACGGAACCGATTTCACGTCCTAAGTCCACTCCACGGACCAAAAGGTCCAACCCACTACCATGTCTGTCTTGATTGGAAAAAAAGCCCCGACCTTCACAGCGAAAGCCGTGCAAGGTGATCACATCATCGACTCCTTCTCTCTGGAACAATATTTAGGTGAAAAGTATGTCGTCTTATTCTTCTACCCAAAGGATTTCACTTTCGTCTGCCCTACCGAGCTTCACCGCTTTCAGGAAGAGATCGCTGAATTCGAGGCCCGGAACGTTGCAGTTGTTGGCTGCTCAACTGATTCCGAATTCTCCCACTGGGCCTGGCTCAATACCCCCAAGAATAAGGGTGGCATTCAGGGAGTCACCTACCCACTTGTTGCTGATATCAACAAAACGATATCCGAAGCTTACGATGTCCTTGCAGGCGAGGAAATGATTGATGAAGAAGGTAATATTGCCGTCGAAGGTGAACTCGTAGCCTACCGCGGACTTTTCCTTATAGATCTGGACGGGAAAGTTCGCCACCAAGTCGTCAACGATATGCCTCTTGGTCGTTCTATCGCGGAATGCCTTCGGACCATCGATGCTTTACAGCACTTTGAAGAACACGGCGAGGTTTGCCCCATGGATTGGCAAAAAGGTGAAGAAGCAATGACCGCAGACCATCAGGGAGTTTCCGACTACCTTGGAAACAAGTAATCTAAATCTTACCTAAAATCCGGCCCATCCCAAGGGATGAGGCCGGATTTTTTTGGCATCAACCCTTGGGAAATAAATTTGGTTCGCTGATGCTTACCCCTTAAATTTAAGAGATTCAATCGATCTTGATCGATTAAGTAATGACCTAAAGAGTAGTAATCAAAATCCACAGATAAGATTTTGCCCTTCCATTCAATCAGCCCTATGTATCAACCCATGACTTTAAAAAACAAAGCCGCCCAAAAAACAACACCATGGGCTAAGCCAATGCCTAAAAAGCAATTTGACTTTATGCGCGAAATTCTAGCCGCTCCCAGTCCCATTGGACTTGAGGGAGCAATGAGCTACGGCGTAATAAAACCGACCTTCGATAAAATCAAACCGAAGTCCTGGGCCGTCCAGCAATTCAAAGGAAATGCTGGTATCGTTCTAGATACTCACCCAGGAGATGATGAAAAACCATCAGTCATGTTTATCGGGCATGCCGACAAGATCCGCCTTCAGGTCCGCAGCATCGGCAGTGACGGAAAAATATGGGTGAACAGTGACTCGTTTCTCCCCTGCACGCTCATTGGCCACGAAGTAAAACTTTTCTCTCAAAAGCCCAAGAAGCCTGGCCAATATCGCGTCATCGAAGGAGGCACAATCGAAGCTCTAGGCGCCATCCACTTCTCCGAACCTGCCCAACGAACTGGAGACAAAGGAATTAAGGGAGACATGCTTTTTCTCGAACTCCAACTGCATGGCGAAAAATGTAAGGAGCGCGTCGAAGCTCTCGGGATCCGTCCTGGTGACCCCATCATTTTGAATCGCCCTATCCGCAAGGGCTTCACCGAGGATACTTTTTACGGTGCTTACCTAGACAACGGACTCGGCTGCTTCATGGTTGCAGAGCTTGCAAAGCTTCTTGCCAAAAAACCTCTCAAAAACATTCGAGTTCTTCACACCATCGCCACGCACGAAGAAATCGGACGCATGGGAGCCGCTGCCATTGCCGGGGAAATGAAGCCAGATATCCTGATCGGAGCCGACGTCAATCACGACTATGACGCGGCGCCCGGCCTTTCGGCAAAGCGAATGAACAATCTCAGTATGGGAAAAGGATTCAGCCTCACCAACGGCTCCATCACTAGTGCCTATATCAATAGCATTATTGAAAAGGCCTGCCGAAAAGCAAACATCCCCTATCAGATTGACTTCGCTGGTCGCGACACAGGGACCGACGCAATGGCTGCTTCCCTTGCTGGAGTTGACAGTGCTGCCACCTCTATCGGATTCCCAATTCGTAATATGCACACGATTTCCGAAACCGGCCATACTCTTGACGTCCTCGCCGCCGTGCACGGGATGGAAGCGATGCTACGTGAAATGGATAAAATGAACCGAGGCAAAGGGCTCAACCGGAAAGATCTTCTCAACGAACACCCACGTCTCGACGAAGCGAAGGAAGCTTAATATTTTGACTCCGTGAAACACCCCTCAAAGGGCAGCTAACTAGCTTTTGTGGATTAAGAATCAGATTCCATAGCCGACAGCCAATCTCCTGAATGCACGACTTCGTAATCTTCGATTCCTTTCAACCATTCATAAATCCAAACCTTTGTAGGCCTCTGGTTTAACAAAACGTCAGTTTGGATTCGGTGATACTCATCTCCCACCTCATTTTGAGAACCTATCCCCTCAAATTTATCGAGTTGTTTGAGTAACTCCGGCCCAATTTCGTAAACCTCGCCTTTCACTCGAGTGTCCCCTTTTAAAACTAGCCCCGGATACCAATCAATCTTTACCAGCGTTCCTGGAACTTCGGCCGATCCCAAGCAGCGGGCATCCTCCACCCGCCAGTCGTTCGAAGCTCCTTTCCGCAGGGCTCCATAAACGAAAAGCAGATCACTCATCACTTGAATCGAGAATCCGAGACATCTCTACCTTCAACTCATCTAGCCCCTCACCCTCCATTGCTGAAATCGGAACAATTGGAATCTTAGGAAACCGATTCTTAAAGATCGCAAGGTTCTCTTCAGCACCCTCAAGATCCATCTTGTTGGCAACAACCATCCATGGGAATTTTGCTAGATCTTCGTCGTAAAGTTTGATCTCGGTTCGCAAAGTTTGGATATCCTCGATCGGATCACGGAGCTCGCTTCCCGGAATATCGACCACAAAAAGCAACACCCGACAGCGAGTAATGTGGCGCAAAAATTCATGACCGAGTCCACGATTATCATGGGCCCCCTCAATCAACCCTGGAATATCAGCAACCGTATACCGCTTCTGACCATCAAGAGTCACGACCCCGATTTGGGGAGTTAAGGTCGTGAATGGATACGACGCAACCTTAGGCTGTTTCGCTGAAATCTTTCCCAAGAGAGTTGATTTGCCAGCATTTGGAAATCCAACCAAGCCGACATCTGCGATTCTCCGAAGTTCGAAGTAAAAGATTCCCTGATCTCCTTCGGTTCCGAGCTCCCGCTCCTGTGGAACCTGATTCGTAGCGCTCCGAAAATGAAAGTTTCCTCGTCCGCCCTTCCCCGGTTCCAGCAAAACAAACTCCTGCCCTTCCTCAGTCAAATCGCATACCGGAACAAGATCAACCCCTTCCTCGCTCCGCTCCATCTCGACCGCTTCCTGGACATCAAAGGCTGGGCTACGATAAATAACCGTTCCAGGAGGAACTCGCCCAATCTTAGTCTTTCCGTCTCGTCCATGCCGCTTCCAACTTTGCCCATGAGCGCCATCTTCTGCATACAGCTTCGGGTCATAATGGAAATTACGAAGATTGTCGGTGTTCCCATCAACTATCAACTTCACTTTGCCACCATTCCCACCATCTCCACCATCGGGGCCTCCTCGGGGGACAAATTTTTCCTTACGAAAACTTACCGCTCCGTGCCCACCATTTCCGGCACGACAGTGAACGCGGATATGGTCGACAAATGACTTATCTCTTTTCATGCGGTAATCTTTCCAAAGGTATTCATCAAGGAAACCTCAAGTGCGAGTGCTTCCACAACATTTGTTTCCAATAAGCGTCGCAGCTCTTCCATGGCCGCAACCCGTCGCAAAAGCACGTCTAAATCTTCATCCTCCACCGCTTTTTTCATCACCTCTTCGTGCTCAGGAAACTCCAAACCTTCGCCGCCGGCCTTCAATCGGAGCAAATCACCAACCCAAGCATGGATAGTCTCAATCATCAAAGCCCGCTCCCCCAAGTAATCCGCGGAAGCTTGCGCAAAATACATTTTTTCCCGATCGTCTATCCACTTCGAATCAACAATCTTTTGATACTTGACCTTGTCTTCCTTCAATAAGGCAGTGTATTCCCTCTCGATCTCCACCTTGCGTTCGCGGAGGAGATTTTCGAGCCCTGCTTTGACGGCTAACCCTGTTTCTAATTCACCAATCCCGTCCCGGGTAACACTTTCCAGAAGTGGCAAAATACGCTCTACCTGCTCCGGCCTTTCGGCCCCCGGTGTGGCCGCTAATGCAATATGAACACAACGCGACCAAATAGTGGCAAGCAACTTCTCGGGTTCGCTTGAGAGCAAAAGTAGAATACTTTCGCGAGGAGGTTCTTCTAAGGTCTTTAGAAAAGCATTGGCCGCTGAGTCACCCATCCTATCGGCGTCTACAATCACCCCAATCTTCCATGTCCCCTCAGGGGATGATTGGTTCATCATCTTTTCAAGAGCACGAATATCATCCACCGCAATTTTTCGGGACTTCGATCGAGGACGGACCACGCGAATATATTCTCCCTCTTGTTCCGCAAGTAGAGGAGCCTCAACCTCAACAGGGTCTCCCCAAAGATCATCCCCCTCATCCTGCTTACCATTGAGAAGGTGCGCCATTTTCGCGGCCAAATCTTCCTTCCCGCCCCCCTTAGCAGCTGTCACCAAAAAAGCATGCGCAAGTCGTCCACGCTCGTGAGCCACCGAAATAAGGTCAAATGCTTTGGCCACCGTGAATGCCATGGTCCAAAACTACCCGCCCCCAGTGCAACGGGCAAGATTATGTCGACATCGAAATCTCGGTGCATTCTGTCCTTAATCTGTCACCCTATCGGTATGTTGAGACTCGTTTCACTTCTTACCATCAGCCTATTTCTGCAAGCTCAAGCCTATCGAGACCCCATCAGGCTCACCCACGGACCGATGCTGGGGAAACCAACCAGTAGCTCAGTCGCCGTTTGGGGTCGGACTTCTGAACCCGGCGAGTTTATTGTGAAATTTGGAACGGAGCCGTCTCAATTAACTCATTTCAGCCTTCCCGCAAAAACCGAGATCGATCGAGACAACACTGGCGTTGCTAATTTGATAGGTCTCAAAGGAGATACCCGCTACCACTACCAGATTTTCGTAAAAGACAATCCTCACGGCCTTCCTGGGACTTTCTTAACCTTGCCCTCGGCGGAAGAAAGCCGAAACCCCAAACATAATCCAAAAGGCCTCTTCAACTTCCGATTTGAAGTCGGATCCTGTGCAAACCAAAACCCGCTTCACGGAATCGGCCACCGCTCACCAGTCTACGAAAACCTCAATCAAGACTGGGCTGATAAAACTCACTTCCACATCATGAATGGTGACTGGCTCTACGAGGAGCTCCGCACATACCCATCTGAAGCCTGGCGCCTCCTTCAAGGACAAGATGTCCTGCCACCCACCGTAAAAACTATGCCCTCGATCGTTGGGGTGTGGGAAAACTACAAACTCTACCTTAGCCGGGGAAATGAACTAGCTGAATGGCATCGTAACGTTCCCAGCTATTTCACCTTCGATGATCACGAGCTCGTAAACGATATTTGGGGCTCAGCCGAAATTGGCAAACGTCACCGCCGAACCGTATTTCGCGATATCGGAACCCGGGCTTGGTTCGACTACCTTGGCTGGGCCAACCCCGTAGAACATTCCCGCAGGGTCCACGCTGCCCGTGGAAAAATGACCGCGGGCAGCAAGCTCCTCGTCGATTCTTCAACCGATTTCACAAAACTCCCGATTGACCGGATGGGGACGCTTCACGTTCACTGGGGCACTCCCGAAGCTGGTGTCAACAACCTTAAGTTTGACAACGACGATGGGCATAAGAATTCCTATGTTTACCAAATAACCAAAGTCATCGACGCCCACACCCTGGAGCTCCACATGCCAGCAAAGGTAAGCGATGAAGTCACTTACTCAATCGGACGAAGTTCCTTTGGCAAATTTCGCGTCGCCAATTGCGAATTCTTTCTCCTCGACACCCGGGGCTCAAGAGACATGCACGACGTAGCAAATCGCGGTAAGGAAGGAGTCTCGATGCTTGGAAAGACACAACGCGAGTGGCTACTCAAATCGATGAAGGAAAGTGATGCTGATTTCTTTTTCCTCACCTCCACTGTCCCCTTTATGATTCCTCACAGTGGCGCGGGTGGTTTTGAGGCCGCTAAAAACAAAGAAGAAGCTTGGACCGGCTTTCTGGATGAACGCGAACAATTGATTAACGAGTGGGACAAGCTCGGAAAAAAAGTCTTTGTGATGACCGGCGACCTCCACAATAGCTTCGCCATCAAAATTACTGACAACATTTGGGAGTTCTGTTGTGGCCCGCACAATAGTGTGAATCATGTCCCCAAGAATGACGAAATGAATCGGCCCGCTACTGGCATCTTCGACTGGGGTCCGCGCAAATGCGACATCCGCTGGAGCTCTTACATCCTTCCCGACCTCGAAAGACTCCAGCGGCTTTACCCCTACTTCTGTGTCGTCCAAGTGAACAATGTCTTTAATATGCCTCAAAAACTGGGAAATAAACGCTTGGTCGCCTACCCCCACCCACAAATAATTTTTCAATATTATAATGGCAGGACTGGTGAACTCGCTTACGCCGAAGCAATCTCACTGGATCGGTAAGACCTACTCCGAAATCGCCTTGAGTCGAAGGTAAGCATCGCCCTTCCCAATCGACAGCGGGTGACGATAGGTAGAAGTCACTGAGCCGTCTTCAGACTTTAATTCGGGAAGCACTAATACCCCTTCATCGGTCCAACTAGAAAGATCGCCACTCACTTGTGCGACCACCCTAGCCGCCCTCTCCCCGGGGGCGCGAGTAATAGTCACGGTGAGGTAGCTCTCACCATTGATCTCCCTGATTTCACTGGCTAGCTTCCCTGGCGAGCTGGCTGAATCACGAGGAAGCGAACCTAAGGCAAACTCAAAGAAATTACTCCAACCATCACCGTCAGGATCGGAATCCTCACTAGAAATTTCAGGATTCAGCAAATCTGCCTCAGAAAAGACAGCGGCCTGCCATAAAGCAAAATCCAGCCGCCCACCGGGAGAGCCACCTTGAGAACCCGAAATCTTCCAGTTAGCTGGTTCACCATGATCGCCCCCTCGATCAATGATCTGAATGGAATATCCATCGAGATTAGAGAGATCAGGCCACGGTGAAGAATTGTCATAGGAAAACTCATGAATGACAGAATCCTCCTGCCCAATCATCCTCAGCTGTTCTCCACCATTCGAAAGCTGGCCCGAATATTCGCCGGCAATCAGCCCGTCAAAATCAGTTCCGAAACGAATACGGAAGGCATCGATACTCTTAACCAGAAGAAGTTTTTCTCCCGGTCCAAGAACACGAATAAGTGACTCAGAAAAATCGAAAACAATCCCATCAGTGAGGCGGACCGAACTCAGATCAATATTTTCCTGTGAAAAATTCACTAAGCGAATGAACTCAAAAAAATCACCATCATCAAAACCAGCATTAGCCTCGGCCTGATTTGCTCCAACCGGATTATAGAGTATCTCAGAAACTGCTAAATTCTGAGAGGTCGCTGGTACCGAATCGACTGTAAAGCGAGATGAAGTGACCGCACTCCATTTACCATTTTTAAAGCTACGAGCCTTCACCACAACTGGTTCATTCACGAAAAAAGGCAGATTACCGTTGGCAGCGCGCTCACCGCTCAACCCAATATCCAAGACCATATCACTATTGCCTGGAGAATTATGGAGTTCGATCACGATTATATTTGAGCCGCTTACTAGAAGACTCGGGTCAATCGGATAGGCTCGATAATCAGCCTCATTCCCATCATCCGTATCAGATGTCGGGACGGTCGAATAATCCGTTTGAGTAGGCAAATTAGATCCACGAAAGGCCTCCATACCATTCACAAAAATCACGATTCCCCCGTCAACTAGAAGGTTCGCCGAAAGCGACAGGTATGCCGCAGGATCATCAATTTCGAAAGCTTTACGGAAATAGCTGGTCGGTTGCCGTGGACGCGCACTATTCACCTCAGTTTCAATTTTAACCGTCACCCCACCACTTGAAATCCCGCCATATCCGAGAGGAGCCGCACCACTTTGCCATTCACTATCATCGTAGTTTAACGAGCGCCACTCTGTTCCCAAATCTCCATTTGTGGCGTTGTGTTTCCAAATCGATCCTTCATCAATCAACACTTCTTCCTGCAGCCCCCCAGTTTGTGAGATTGCATTTGGATTGGGAGCCCCCCCTAGCATCCTCGGATCCGATCCATCAGTGGTATAGTAGAGCTTAGTATCGTCATTAGTAATAAGCAGCGGATATCCTTCGGAAACTGATCCTCCAAATTGACTAAAGGCAGGTGGCGCAATTTCAGGCCATAAATTATTATCGCGGAAATCTTGACGCACGGGACCAAAAAGGTATCGACGCCGGCCGATCGAAGGATTGATCCACCGAAGAACTTTACCCGTGTCAACAGCCTGATTTTCGATCAAGCGAAGTAGGCTCTCAAATTCACCTTTCAACCCGTCAAAGCGTTTTCGAATATGTGAATTCGACTGATCCCTATCATCCAAAACCCCACCATTAAAAAGGTGCTTCTGAATCTGGTCCGCAAACAATAATCGAAATTCCTCCCATCGATTAAGACCCCGCCATAGATCACGCAGCTCCCCTCGCGTCCCAGTCTGACCGTTCTGACCTGTGGAAGTGCCCACGATATAAGTCCGAATCATCTCCTGAGAAACCGGGCGATTTCCGGAATTATTCATAGCGCCTTCGGCATCCCAAACATAAAGCCGATACCGCCCCTCAGATGATCGCTCTTTGGCAGCGACCCAATTATTATGAGGCCAATCCCATGTGGCTCCGTAAATATTAAGAAGGTAGTAATTCGCCATATTTTCGACATCCGCAACCTCAAGCACCTTTTCCCAGTTCTGGGTAGTTATGGCTGCATTTAAACGACTAATCATATCATCCCAAGCCGTCTTATCACCTTCCGCAATATTATCATTTCCCTCATACTGAAGAACGTCCCATTGGGCACCGTCATTAGCACTGTGCAATGACCTGAAAAATGGTTCACGGAGGCGCTCTACCATATTGTAATATCCTTTAAGATTGCCATTCACGTAAAGGCTATTGATAACGCCAAGACTCGCACCATTTCCCATATCAGAGCTGAGACGACGAAATAACTCATCAATGATGAAGGGATTACGAATATCATTTTTCCCCGCCCGAATCCGAAACCTTTCATATCCACTAAAGGTTCGCGCTGGACCGTTTAAAGGAAGACTTACCGACGGGTTCCCATAGTCGTCGCGGAAGTATAGGTTGAACGAAGGCTTCTGAACCGCTGAATCAGGCCAAGGGGAAGCTGATGTCTGGGTCAACTGCATCCTAGGGCGAGAATACGAACTAGCAGCAATTCTCAGCCCGACGTCTGACCGGAAACCTGCACTCCCATCTTGAAAATAGTATTCAGCATGAATCGGGCGCTCATAGGCACGCCCGCGATTTATGACATTGTTATAATCAGTCTTACTAGAGGGTCGCCATTGCCTATTAGGATATGACCCCCCATTAATCGCTAATACTCCGAATGGATCATAAAGAGCACGCTCAGGGTCACCTGCATAAACTAAAGCTGGACTAGTCCGGACCCGCGGATCTTGATTAATCAAGAAGGTATTGGTTTTGATATTTG